>NZ_JBMNVY010000012.1:0-73736 GCF_049745435.1 Lactiplantibacillus sp. YT640 | reverse complement strand
GATAAGCTCGCTCATGTTTATCTGGCTACGGTCTACATTGCCTCAATTTGCATCTTACTTAAGTAGTTTTAAGACGGACCCTAGTCATTTTATTGCTTGGAGACGTGGCACTGACTAATTATTTTTCGGTAAAGCAGATAATTGATAGAAGTTGCGCATCGTGTAGTCAATTGTGGTTGGTTAACGAAGGCGTCGATTAATTAAGTATTACTATAGTAGGTTTATGCCAAAAGTAGCCCATGACGATCGCTACTAAAACGTTACTGGGTTAGTATTACGCCATAGCTGAATGGTATGTGGTTGTCGTTGTGGACTAGTCGTCAAACTGTCGGGGGTTCGGGACTGTACTTAGTCAGGAAATTAGTTGGATTTTCTCCGTTAAGGTTGGTGAATTGTTAAATAAAAACATGTGGTATTTTGGTTGGGAGAGTGGGTCGTCGATTGGGGGGACAACTAGCAGGTCTGGATCGTGTCCGTATTAAAGCGGTTGCCAGAATAAGCATATCGCATATCTAAATAACGGGTTGTCAGCATGCTCTAAGGCCCATTATAAAGTCACTTAGCAACTGAGTAACTTTATAATGGGTATTGGTGGGGGACACACGTGCTTCAGCACGGATTTAATAGTAGAAAAAAAGATTGCGAATCAGAAATGATCCGCAATCTTTGCATTTGTTTATTAATTTAGAGTGGCTTCTTAGTACCAGCCATTAGCAAGCCAGTGACTCTTGGCGTTGCTCCATGAGCCATAACGTGAAGCAACATAACTGTTAGCAACACGTTCTTGGTTGGCAGCGGAGTAGTCACCGTTTAAGTATGAAGCACTTAATTGGTACTTACCGATGTATTGACCGTTACGAGCAGAATATGAACCACCAGATTCTTTACCAGCAATCCAAGTCTTAGCAGCACTATCAGAACCATTGTTGCTATAGTTTGATGTTGAACTAGACGTTTGAGTCGTCTGAGCAGCAGGTTTGCTAGTTTGTGTTTGACTTGATTGGGTCTGGCTAGCTTGGCTCGGTTGAGCTTGAGTTTGACTAGTCTGAGCTGATGATTGTGTCGTGGTCGTTTGTTGAGTCGTCTGTGTTGAAGTCGTGGTAGTGCTATCACCATTTACTTCAAGTTGTTGACCAACTAAGATCAAGTTAACGTCTTTTAAGTGGTTAGCTTGTTGGATTGCATCAATCGTCGTGTTATGGTCAGCAGCAATGGCAGAAACCGTGTCACCGGCTTTAACAGTTACCGTAGCAGCTTGAGCGGTAGCACCAATGGCAAAGAGACTAGCAGTAGCGGCAGCAGTTGATAATAAAGCATTCTTAATCTTCATTTGTAATGTACACTCCTATTTTTTAGTCCGAATTTGGCTTGGCCCCGCGAATCTTCCAAGCACTCAATGGTACCTAGTATAACTGGCGATTGTGACAGGGAAATAGCAGGAGTTTTACGAATTACCCTAATTCTTGTAATAAACGGCGTGTTTTGTAATCTTTTGTAATATAACGCGCGGCGCAATTGTTTCTGAGCGGGTCAATCAAGGCTGTTTACAAATGAAGACGGTGTCTGTTGGTTAACATAACCAAATGTTGTGATTAAAGTTCGAAGCGTGATATCACTGGGACTGGCAACCGCTGATGTCGTGACTAAGCTTAGTTAAGCCAATTTACGAGTTCTTTTAGTGGAAATGTAAGCGTTTGTTTGAATGTCAGCCAACTTACTTTTGGTAACTCGAAATTAGTCGGCCTTTAATTGGACCAGCCAGTTGTCGGTTTGTTTATTGTTAATGAGCGATTGGGGTGCCGCTTGTAGGTCTTTGTTAAGCTTCTGAACGGTGCCACTAAAGGGTGTTGACACCAGATGCGCCCCTTGATCGTCCGTAATCGTGACGAGCGGATCACCTGCCACGAGGTGCTGGCCCTTAGTTGGTAAATCGAGTTGATGAACGACACCCAGTTTGTGTTGTCCTTGGTCACTTAACCCCAGTAGAAGCCGGTCATGTGATTTGGTCTTCAGCCAAACGTCGCCGTATAACATCGGAGCATGTTGCTCTTCGTAATCATGACGATAGAAATGGATCATTTGTTTCCAAGCAGATTCTTGTTTTGCCATCATTTCTCCTCAATTCAGTGCTAGTAGTCGGTGCATCAATTGAAAGTGGTGCATGATTGCTAATTTCTTAATTATTCCTAACCCTGGGAATTTATCACCCTCAGCGTAGGCCAATAGGGTGGCAAGCGCGGGGGTGCGATTGAGTCCCGTCAGGTGTGCGGGTGCCCAGTCGGTGAGCTTTGTTAATGCTTCAAAAAACTTTTGCTTTTGACCACGCATATTGGCATTGCTGTCCGAAACAAAATGATGGATGCGCAGGTCACCGTTAACCGTAACATAAATAAGATGTAATGCAATTGCGCGTGATGGCATACCGTGGTCAAAATAGGGTCGGCCCATGAGTGAGTAATCGCCAAAACCATCAAAGCCAACCGGTGTTTGGTGCCAGTTAGCGGGGGCAAAATAGGCGTCAGTTATTTCTTGATAGTCCGCAACGTGCGCTGGGGTTGCCACGGGATCAGTCAATAAGACCGCGTGTTGTGGTAATAGTTGGTGCAAACGCGCTTCATCAGGGATTAGGACATGACCAGCATGCTGTAAAGTGGTCGTATGCTGATAGGCCTTAAGCAACGGATAGTTAGGCGCGATGAGCAAGCTTGTTTGACCAGGAGTGGTTGTCAGAAAGTCGCGACTAAAATCAGCCGCAAGAATTGCGCCCGGCCGGTAAAATGGGTAGGGACGCAGATCCGGAAGTGGATGGAGCTTAACGGTATTAAGACCATAGACACTCACTTGGGGATTCGCAATAATGCTAAATGGTTGTTGGGCTTCAATAAAAGTCGTGACTGTTTGTTGTAATTCTTTGGAGTCACGGACTGGTTCAATTACTGGGATGATGTGTGGGCCAAGTTGGTGTTGCTCGCACAATGTTCTTAAGGCTAACAAATCATACATCCGTCCACGTAGATAGGGGTAGTAAGTGCTCATAACTGGTCACGCAGATCTGGTGCCGTTAGCGCCTGATATTTTAGTTTGAGTGTCTGATATTCGGCATTGCGGGCATCTAATTCTGTTTGTAGCGCAGTCACCGCGTCATTCTGGGTGTCATCGATGAAGCGATCGTACAAGTTTTGTTCAGGATCATAAACGTCGTAGCCGGTGCGGGCCCGTTTGCGTAATTCTTTGAAGAGTTGATCATCAGAGTAGAGCTGTAGTCCTTTCTTCACACGCTTGGCTTTATCGACCTCACGAAAGAGCGATGTGATAAAGTGACTGATAAGGGGCGTTTGCTCGACTTGTAAGTCTTGGCGTTGGGCTTTCTTAGCGACAGTTAGGAAACCAGACGTTCGCAACGGTTGGGGTGCGAGCTCTAGGGCCCGCTGATCAAAAGCACGGTAGATCAATACACCAATATGGTCTGGAATTTCCGATTGAACTTCTAGGTAAAGTTGTTGCGGCAAGACAAAGTAATTGTATGACCGATAAATGAAAGTTTGGCCTTTGAATGAAAATCTGCTTTGGTGACTTTCAATTCGTAGCAACGCCATTCAATCTGACCATCGGGGAGTTGTTGATAGCTTAATGTATCAACGATCCCTTTATCAGCGGGCATCGCAACTTCTTCAACCACGTAGGCGCCCTGTTCTAGACAGTACTGATAGAGAGTACTTTCAAGTTGTTTAGTTAATTTAGTCTTCATTAATGAGTCACCTCCATTTGGTGCCAAAAGTTGGCAATCGTTGCTTCGAGCTGCGGGACTGATTGGATCGTCTGATAGTACTGCCAATGTGCTGGAAATAAATCTGTGTAGCGCCGACTAGCGAAGCGTTGGTCTAACAAGAGAACGATTCCGGTGTCCTTGGCACTGCGGATCAGGCGTCCAGCAGCCTGTAAGACGTTGTTCATGCCTGGCAGTTGGTAAGCGTAGGCGAATCCTAAGCCGTTTTGATGGTCGTAGTAGTCACGAATCAAGTTCGTTTCAGGGTTGATACCCGGCAGACCGACACTGACGATAGCGACTCCAATCAAACGGTCGCCACGTAAGTCAATGCCTTCGGAGAAGATACCACCCAGTACGCAGAAACCGAGTAAGGTTTGCGAGGGTGCTGACTGAAACTGGTTCAAAAAGGTCTGCCGGGCAGTTGCATCCATCGTCGAGGCTTGGGCGGTAGTTGCCACATCAGGGTAGGCGGCTTCAAAGGCAGTTTTGATCTGCAACAGATAGCCATACGACGGAAAGAACACGAGGTAGTTGCCATGTTTAGCCGTCAACATGGCGTGCAAGCTGGCAATAATCCGGGGCACGTTATGTTCGCGTTCGTGATACGTTGTCTGGACGTACTGGGTGACGAGAATGGCCTGATGCTTTGGTGGAAATGGTGATGGAAGCTGGTAGGCCAAACTGTTGGCTTCACCGCCAAGCACCCGCTGGTAGTAAGCCATCGGGGTCAGCGTCGCAGAAAATAGGACAGCACCACTGCCGAGCTCTAATGACCGATTAAGAAAGTCACTGGGATCTAGGCAGAGTTCCTTGATCGTTAAGTGATGACCGTCAAGGACGAAGCGCGTCTGGTAGCTGCCATCATATAGGTCGCCAATTTTAACAAAGGTCAGACAGGCGAAGAAATAGTCACGGACGGCGTCGAGCAGTGGCCCCGGCTTTTGTTGCGCCAACCAGTCAGTCACAAATTCATTAAATGTTCTGAGGGTGCGTAATAATTTGTCCGGGGGATCAGGTAGCACCTGTTCCGTTACTTGGTCATCAATCAAGGTTTTACTGATGCGCGTAAAACTACGCCGGACTTTCTTGAGTTCGCGTTGTAAGTCGTCACTTGGCTGACTTTTATCGGGCTTGGCTAATTTTAGCAACGCACTGATTGGCTGGTCACTAACGGCTGCAGAGTACATATCACGGGAGCGACTAACAAGGTTGTGGACTTCATCGATAAGGAAAAAGTTGTCGTCATCACGTTCGCTAAAGAATCGTTGTAAATAGACTAATGGGTCAAAAAGATAGTTGTAGTCACAAATAATCACATCACAGAAGAGCGACGTGTCGAGTGAAAATTCAAACGGATCGACAGTATGCTTGCGAGCATACTGTTCAATCACGGAACGGGTAATCTGGTCTTCATGGGTCAACAGATCCTTGAGTGCTGGTTTAAGTCGGTCGTAGTAGCCAATCATATAAGGATTATCTTCCGGAAGTACATCTTGTTCCTCGGGAAACCGAATCTGATCCTTGGCAGTTAGCGTAATGCTTTTCAGTTTGAGTCCGTCATGACTCATTAGCGTGACCGCTTCTTCAGCAACGTGGCGCGTACTTTGCTTAGCGGTCAGGTAAAAGAGGCGCTCAATCACGTCTTCGCCCATTGCTTTGATAGCCGGAAATAGCGTTGAGATCGTTTTCCCCGTCCCAGTTGGTGCTTCGACAAAGAGGCGTTTTTGCAACCGAATTGTCTTATAAACAGCGCCAGCCAATTCATGTTGGCCCGGCCGAAAAGCTGGAAACGGAAATGGCAAGTCTTCAATAGAAGCGTTTCGTTGTCGTCGTAAATCGGCTCGTAATGTCAACCAGTATTCATATTCTGTAATTAAGTCGTGGAAGAATGCGTCTAGTTCAGCCCGGTGAAGGATTTGCTGGGTCTTCGTGATTTTTTCATTGATGACTTGAAAGTAGGTCAGCTGCAACGTGACCTGCTCAAGATCGGGATGTTCTTGCAGTAACAGGTAACCGTAGACTTTGATCTGCCCCCAGTAAAGTGTCAACGTGTTGGTACTTAAGTCCTCGAAGACTTGATCGGATGTTTTGATTTCTTCAATCAACGCCCCATCATCATTTAACTGAATCCCGTCTGCCCGACCCGCGATAATGTAATCAGTATCGTTCATCGTCACAATTTTTTTCAGGTAAACTTCGCTATCATAGTCTTCACCACGACTACTCTGGAGCTGACGATGAATCTTAGCACCGTTCAATGCAGTGTTCTGGCTATTCTTTACTTCATTTAAATCGCCTTGTCGCAAGACGAATTCTACCAATTGTCGAATTCCAATCCTAGTTGCCATCGGAGCATCCCTTCTGAATTTAGTCGCTTCCTATTATAAAACATCTGTTCGTGTTTGTCTGCTGTTGATTGATGATGCCGGGCGGGGCTCTGTGATGTGGCCTTAAATGATGGTTAAGCTGCGGCAGACCAATATTTAAGACGCGGGCTTCGGCGGCTTGAATCTGGGCTCGTCGTGTTCCAGCAATTGGCGAAAATGCCTGGGAGTCAATGTAGGACGAACTAGCCAGACGGGTGCATGCTATTCCGAATTTTTTCCAGCGAATCTTAGCTGGTCACTTTTGCCTTTGAAAAACTGATACGGGGTAACAATCTGGATTGAAAGCTAAATAAAAAAGCATCGCGATAAGGGCGCCGATGCCTGTTGCGATGTTTAGATTGACGATTTTGATTTAGAAGAAAATGAATCAGACTAGGAAGTTAATCGTACCAATGGCTGTGGTGTTGGCGAATGCTCTTGCGGAGACTAAAACCGTAGCTGATGATGCCGGCTGTGATAATGGTCGCTAAAATCGCAAGCAACCATGAACCGGACGTGCTAAAGTAGGTGGCGTAACCAAGGCTGAGACTGACTAATGTGATGACGGGAATTAGAATTCTCACAGGGGCTGGATGTAAGAAGACGACACCGGCTAGCCACAGAGCCGCTGCTGTGACCATGGCGTCGACACTGATTGGTGAACCAAAGCTAATACCAAGAGTGATGATAGCAAGAATTGTTCCCACGGTCAGGAGGAGGACAGCAAAGCCGTTGCTGACGGACCAAGTAAACGTTTTTTTCATCATGATCGCCTCACTTTCTATTAACTATATTATAGGCTAATTTCGCCTTATGAAAGAAATAATATGCCGACAATTAAGTTTGCAATGTTATGAAAATTGAAAGTTTGTGAACAAATCCTTGAAAGCGTATCCACTATTAGTTAAACTGGCATTAGGCACACTTGATGATGGATGGAGGAAAAATAGTCATGGCAAAAATTTTAGCAATTAACGCCGGCAGTTCAACTTTAAAATGGAAGCTTTTCAGTGTTCCCGAAGAAACGGTAATCGCATCGGGAATGGTTGATCGGCTGGGATTGCCAGATTCCGTTTTCACAATTAAGAAGGCGGATGGTAGTAAATATTCTGAAACTAAGGATCAAATTGATGCAAAAGAAGCCGCTGCAATGGTCTTAACACGGCTGAAGAGCGATAATATTGTGACTCATCTTAGTGAAATCACTGGGGTTGGTCATCGGGTTGTTGCGGGTGGCGAAGATTTCAAAGACTCTGTCGTTATTACCTCGCAAACCTTGAAAAAAATCAAAGATTTATCTGAGTATGCGCCGCTACATAATCCAACGCAGGCTTATTATATTGAAGTATTCCGTGATTTATTACCAAAAGCGACTCAAGTAGCCGTGTTTGACACTTCGCTGTATGCGGATATGCCTAAAGTTAATTACCTATATAGTATTCCTTACGATTATTATGAGAAATTTGGCGCGCGGAAGTATGGGGCACATGGCACAAGTCATCGTTACGTTGCTAATCGGACGGCCCAACTATTGGGGAAACCATTGGATTCGCTTAAATTAGTGACATTACATTTAGGGTCGGGTGCTTCGATCACGGCTTTTGATCATGGTAAAGCCGTCGACACTTCAATGGGCTTTACGCCGCTAGCTGGGATTACCATGAGTACCCGTTCCGGTGATATTGATGCCTCAATTATTCCATTCTTGATGCGCCATTTAGGGATCTCTGATGTGGAAGACTTTGTTGATATTTTGAATCATAAGTCAGGGTTACTTGGTATTTCAGGTTTGTCACCTGATATGCGTGATCTTGATAAGACGCAAGATACCCGTGAACGGTCAAAACTAGCAATTGATATTTTTGTTAACCGGGTTGTGAAGTATGTCGGCAGCTATATTGCTGAAATGAACGGAATTGATGCCCTTGTCTTCACGGCTGGTGTGGGTGAAAACTCATGGATGATCCGCGAACGCGTCACTAAAGCTTTAGGATACTTTGGCGTGACAGTGGATGATGAAAAGAATCATATGCACGGTAAGGAACAAATTATTAGCAAAGATGACGAACCGGTAACGGTCATGGTTGTCCCAACTAATGAAGAGTTGATGATTGTGCGTGACGTTGAACGGTTATCTAAAGCTGAATAAATGAGTCAATTAAAAACGCGTGATTCGGATTGTGGTCCGAGTCACGCGTTTTGAGTTTTGGATTCTAATCAGCATAGCGCTAAGTCAGCTCTTGTCCCCGCATATGTGCCGATGTGATGTGCTCAGCTATTGGCGTTGTCGCGCAGGTTTAGTCATTTTGATGTGGGGCGTGTGGTTGAATAGAAAAGGGGTACCGCTCGAAGTGAAGCCGAAATGCTGGTAAAATCTTTGTACTGGCACTTGGGCTTCAATTTGAATTGGCAAATCAGCATAGTGTTCCTGTACGACCTGTTCGATATGGGCCATTAAATCA
The DNA here is from genome assembly GCF_049745435.1 of Lactiplantibacillus sp. YT640. Taxonomy (NCBI): domain Bacteria; kingdom Bacillati; phylum Bacillota; class Bacilli; order Lactobacillales; family Lactobacillaceae; genus Lactiplantibacillus; species Lactiplantibacillus sp. YT640. Next base: position 65,139 of record NZ_JBMNVY010000012.1, on the reverse strand, counting down.
GCGCCCAAGTGTTGTCCGCGTTGGTTTTTGTCCACCACGACCCGGCCGAAGGAGAGATGGTCATCTTCTGTAAAGATTCGTGCGTATGCAACAATATTTTGATTGACGGTTTTAAAGACATGATAAGCTTTTAAATCAGTATCATCGACTTCCTGATAGATGCGCTGTTGTTCAACAACAAACGTTTTGACGCGCAATTCATAAATAGCGTATAATTCAGTTGTTGTTAGTTCTGAGAATGTTTTAATCGACCACATGGTGATGCCTCCTTAGCATAGTGCTAAGTTTATCATCAAATGATTGCATATGCAATAATAAAAAGGAGCTTCTATGATACCAACATTAAGATTGATGGGCACGTTGTCGCGAATCGTCACGAACGAGGGTAATCAACGTTTTGCGAAATACGGCCTCAATAACAATCAGTTTATTTATTTAATTCGAATTTGTGAGCAGCCTGGCCTATTTTTTAGTCAATTGGCTGACCAAATGAAGATGGATCGAACCACGAATTATCGCGCCGTTCAGAACTTAATAAAAAAAGGTTACGTGATTAAGCAGACACATCCAGAGAATAAAAAGGTCCGGTGTTTGTACCCAACGAGCGTTGGGCAAGCGTTGTACCCGGAATTGCATGCTTATGAGCAGTGGTGTGCAGACTTGGTTGGTGAGCAGCTAACGCCGGGCCAACAACAAGTTTTGTTTGAAAGTCTGTCGTTAGTCACGGCTAATGTCACCCAGCATATTGAGTAAGTTTAATCACTAAACTAGATTAATTGTGAACAATTAAAATGGCGTGGCGTTTTAGCTGAATTTTAGGCGTGAAGAGTGTACCATGTAGTTATCAAGTTATAACTGGATTAATGTGATCAACGCAGGTTAGCACAATTGCTGGACAGGCGGCATTAGTCAACAGGAATAATGAAAGGGGTTAATAAATCATGGCAACAACTTTGGTGTTAGGTGGGGGTTACGCAGGGATGCGAGCCGTCAAGTTTTTACAGAAGAGTCTACCAACTGAGGATGAAATCATTCTTGTTGATCAGACACCGACGCATACGGAGAAGACTAATTTACACGAAGTCGCAGCGGGGACGATCGCACCTGATCGAATTACTTATCAGATTCCAGATATTATCGGTAAGCGGGTCCAGTTCGTTCAAGCAACGGTCAAGAGCGTTGATATTGAACAAAAACAAGTGACCTTTGAAGATCATCCTGAAATGACCTATGACTACTTAGTATTAGCATTGGGCTTCCAGTCAGAAACATTTGGGGTAGCTGGCGCCGATGAAAATGCCTTGCCAATGGATGATTTGGCAACTTCACAGGCTGTTTATGAACATTTGGAAGAACGGTTTAAAGCCTACCGTACCAGTAAGGACAAAAATGATTTGAAGATTGCGGTCTGTGGTGCTGGGTTCACTGGAATCGAATTATTAGGTGAACTGACCCAGACGTTACCAAGATTGCAGGCGAAGTATCAAACACCTGCTGCTAAGTTAGTTTGTTTGGAACGGATGCCATCAATTTTACCGATGTTTACGCAGGAATTGCGGGACTACGCTTTGAAGTTTATGGAAAAGAATAATGTCGAAATGCGGTTAGGTGCCGTTATTGAGGCCATCAAACCGGGTGCTGTGGTTTACAGTGACGCGGACAAGAACGAACATGAATTTACGGCTAACACTATTATTTGGACGGTTGGTGTCAGTGGTTCACACGTCATTGCTGATTCCGGTTTTGATCAGCGCCGTAACCGGGTCGTAGTTAAGCCCGACTTATCACTGGAAGGGCATCCCGAAGTATTCATTGTTGGGGATGTCGCTGCAGTGATGGATCCCGAAAGCAATCGGCCATATCCAACCACAGCTCAAATTGCACTGGCAGCTGGCGAACAAGCTGCCAAGAATATTGGCGCTTTGCGTCATAACCAAGCAACGGCGACGTTCCACTATGAATCTAGTGGGACCGTGGCCTCATTGAGCGATCGTGACGGTATTGGTGAAATCTTCAGTAGTAACAAACCGGTTCATGGCTACGCGGCATCAGCATTGAAGAAAATTATTACTGACCGCTCACTTTTGGAAAGTGCGCATTTAGGAACGGTCTTCAGTAAAGGGCGTTTTGACTTATATCATTAATCATTAAATTAATTCCAGTAGTATGATAAATAGCCACCACAGAAATCGAATTTCTGTGGTGGCTATTTTGGACTAGTTAACCGTCGAATGGCTCAGCTGGTTGCTGATTCGGGCAATTAAGTAACCAGCTGTTGGGACTAACGATACTTTACGGGCACCCCTTACAATTAAGGCATGATAAGGGGGCGGTCAAAATGACGACTAAATCAATACGAACACCAATTCAACCGTGGTTTACCCTAGTGGTAGCGGGCAGCTTACTGATAACCTTGTTTTCTACCGCACTTTGGTGGTTGGCTAGCAGTGCGTTTTGCGCGTTACTCATTTTAAACTTACAATTTATCGTCTTTCCAACCACCGCGGATCGTTATTGGCTAAATCGGCTCAGTTTAGGATTGGTACTAGTGCTAGTAGTGCTCGCGAATATTAAATTTTTAATCATTAGTGGCTTGACATGGCAGTAAGCGCCTAGACATTAAAGGACCTGACTTGAAGCACTCTGTTTCAAGTCAGGTCCTTTTGTCTAATGATGCCAGTCATTTGAATCAAGTAGGCTGATCCGATTAGTGATGCATCTTAAATTCCAAATAACGGTCATTATACAAGCCGACTTTGGCTGGTGATAAATCTTGATAGATTTGAAGATGCTTGATTGTGTTATTGTCTGGGTAAAATTGGCGATCGTTGCGAATGGCCTTAGGTAATAGCGCCTTGGCTTTCCGATTAGGTGTCGCGTAACCGATATATTCCGCATTTTGGGCGGCGTTCTTGGGTTCACTCATAAAGTTCAAGAAGGCGTAAATCGCCTTAAAGTGTTTGGCCGTTTTAGGAATGACCAAGTTATCAAACCACAAGTTACTCCCTTCGGATGGGACAACGTAATGCAAGTGTGAATTGCCAGCCAACATTTCACTAGCCTCACCGGACCAATCGACCGCGATTGCGGCTTCGTTTTGGATCATGTACATTTTAATTTCATCCGCTACGACGGCCTTGACGTTTGGTGATAGCCGGTTAAGCTTGTTTCGCGCAGCCAATAGAGTGGCTGGATCGGTCGTGTTCATGGACTGATTCATTGATGCGAGGGCGAACCCCATTACGTCGCGGGCGCTATCAATCAGCATAATTTTGTTATGGTATTTTCGTTGCCACAAATCATTCCAGTGTTGAATACTGCCCGGCTGAACGTACTTGTCGTTATAAATGATACCAAGCGTTCCCCAGAAATATGGGACTGAGTAACGATTGTGTTGATCAAAGGCCAAGTTCATGAAGCGCGGATCGTAATTCTTCATTCCAGTCAGTTTACTTTTATTGAGCGGTAAGAGTAAGTGCGCTTTTTTCATTTTTTCAATCATGTAATCACTAGGTACGGTCAGATCGTAACTGGTGCCGCCTTGCTTGATTTTCGTATACATAGCTTCGTTGCTATCGAAAGTTTCGACGTTAACGTGATAGCCAGTCTGTTTTTGAAACTTAGTGAGCAGACTAGGGTCAATGTAGTCACCCCAAGTATATAGGTTCAAAACCTTTTTGCCAGTACTACCAGAGCTCGTCTGCAAGCGTTGCGCGCCAAAGGCCAGTAAGCCACAGACGACTAGTAAGCTAACGATAATGCTTAATAATTTTTTCACTTCCGCCGCCCCCTAACTGCTGGCCGCCGGTGCCGACTACTGTATTGGTTAATGAAGTAGTAGCCAATTACTAACACCAGTGCCATCAGGAACATTAGACCGGACAGGGCGTTGATTTCCAGGTTGATGCCTTGACGGGCCCGTGAGTAGATTTCAACCGACAGCGTGCTAAAGCCGTTTCCAGTCACGAAGAAAGTGACGGCGAAGTCATCGAGTGAGTAGGTCAGGGCCATGAAGAAGCCAGAAAAGATCCCGGGCATGATGTAGGGCACGATGATTTGGCTGAGTAATTGCCAATTGTTGGCACCTAAGTCAGCCGCGGCATCCAGTAAACTGGTGCTCATTTCTTGAATTTTTGGTAGCACCATCAAGACCACGATTGGAATTGAAAAAGCAATATGGCTTAACAAGACTGAGCCAAAACCGAGCGGAATTTTAAGGGCAGTAAAGAAAATCAAGAAACTGGCCCCGATGATGACGTCGGGTGAAACCATCAAGATATTGTTCAACGATAACAAAGTGTTGCGGGTAATCGGTTTGGTCGTACTATTGATTCCGAGTGCCCCCAGCGTGCCAATGACAGTTGCTAATAATGATGATAAGAGCGCAATCAAAATGGTGTCGAGAAAAATGGCAATTAAACGGCTATCCGCGAATAAGTCTTGGTAATGTTGCCAGGTAAAACCATGAAAGTTGTTCATAGTCGTACCTTGGCTGAAGGAGTAAACGACTAGAAAAATAATTGGCGCATACAGCACGATGAAAACAAGCCACAGGTATAAGTTGCGCCACTTGAAGTTACGTAAGGTCATTATTTCGTCAACCCCTTTCGTGCGCGCTTTTTACTGCTGCCAGTTAGCCACATGATGATGACCATCGCAATAATCAGGACGACCCCGATCGTCGAACCCATGCCCCAGTTCATTGTCGTCAAGAAGTGTTCCTCAATCGCAGTCCCGAGTGTAATCACCTTATTGCCGCCAATTAAACGGGTCAACATGAAGAGTGACAGTGAGGGAATGAAGACGGCTTGAATGCCAGCCTTCACACCGGGGAGTGTCAGTGGGAAAATTACCCGATTGAAGGTCTGCCAATTTGTGGCACCGAGATCCCGACTAGCATTGACGTAAGATGGGTTCAGTTCGCTAATCGAGTTGTAAATGGGCAGGACCATGAACGGAATCTGAATATAGGCCGCGACAAAGATGAAGCTGAAATTAGTAAAGAGCAATTGCTTGGGCCCGATTCCGATGAAACTTAAAAACTGGTTGGCGATGCCGGCTTGACTAAAAATGCCGATGAAAGCGTACGCCTTAAGTAATAAGTTGATCCATGTTGGCATAATGATTAAGAGCAGCCACAGCTGCGGATGCTTCGTTTCGTTGAGTAAATAAGCCGTCGGATAACTGATCAATAATGTTGCGAGTGTGATCAAGAAGGCGTACCAGACAGAGTTGAGCGTCATCATTAAGTAGGTATTTGATGAAAAATACGTTTGGTAGTTGCCCAGTGTAAATTGCCCGTTAATGTTGAAGAATGATTGATAGATCAACAATAGGACTGGGGCAATGACGAAGAGGATGATCCACAACATGTACGGGATAAAGTAGGCGGTGTTACGACTTAATCGTTGTTTTGGTTGCATGTTGACACCTCCTAATCATCTTCGTATTGTTCAAGACGAGCATCAAAAGCAGCTTCGCTCTCGTTTAACCGCATGACGTGAATGTCTTGTGGGTCAAAGGTCAGGCCGATCGGTTCGCCTTCTGCGGCAGGGTTAGTTGAATGAACGAGCCATTCGTTATGATCGGTATCGTAAGCGACGATTTCGAAATAATTGCCTCGAAATAGTTGGGAGTCGACAGTGACGACTAACTTGCCTTGATCTGCGGCCACAATGTCGAGATCTTCAGGCCGAAGAACGACTTCGACAACTTCATTAGGCTGCATTCCCGCATCGGCGCATTCGAATTGTTTGCCGACAAACTCTACTTCAAAATCTTTGAGCATTTTACCCGGAATAATGTTACTTTCACCGATGAAGTTCGCCACGAAATGGTTGATCGGTTCATCGTAAATATCAACTGGGGACCCACCTTGTAAAATCTCGCCAGCGTTCATGACAAAGATTTCATCACTCATGGCCAAGGCTTCTTCCTGATCGTGGGTGACAAAGAGAAAAGTGATGCCCAGGCGTTGTTGAAGGTCCCGCAACTCATATTGCATATCCTTACGCAGTTTGGCATCGAGAGCCGATAACGGTTCGTCGAGTAAGAGGACCTTAGGCTGCATAACGAGTGCCCGGGCAATGGCAACTCGTTGTTGTTGTCCACCAGAGATCTCACTGATTTCACGTTCCCCAAGATCAGCTAGTTGGACCATTGCGAGTGCTTTTTGGACCCGCGTCTCGATTTCATCCTTGGGAACTTTGTGTAATTTCAAGCCAAATGCCACGTTTTCCGCGACATTCATGTGTGGAAAAAGGGCGTAATCTTGAAAGACTGTGTTGACTTGCCGCTGATTGGCCGGCAGAGTGTTGATGACCTGACCGTCAAAGTAAACTTGACCGGAAGTGGCATCCGTAAACCCCGCAATGGTACGCAGAATGGTTGTTTTACCACACCCAGACGGACCGAGTAACGTATAGAATTTGCCCGCTTCAAGATCTAAGTTGATGTTTTTTAAAACTTGATGTTCCCCGTAACTTTTAGTGACATTTGTCAATCGAATGATTGGTTGTGTATTAACCGCCAAAGTAAAGACCTCCTTAAAACGTGTACCAAGCTAGTGTAACCTAATACCAGCTCGATTGGTTGTGACATGATTATAAGTAGGACGCGGTCGTAACCAAGGTGAACGTGCAGGACGTGGTGCCAAGATTACGAATCTGATGCGTCTTAGTCGCATGGAAGTACAGCGTATCTCCCGCCGTGGCAGTATATTGCTGAGCTCCGAGCTGTAAGCTTAAAGTGCCGGTTTGAACCATAATAAAGGTCTCTGCCGGCGACGGCTCAAAAGATTTGAAGCGACCACTAGGTGCCAGTGTGACGGTGACCGGTTCTAACTGATTTTCGTTAGACGCGGGTACGAGCCATTTCACACGGTATCCTAAGGCTTCATCGTCATACGTGGTCCGATCTGCTGGATGGTAGACCACTTTGTGAGTGGGCTGCTCAGCCGCAAAAAAATCAGCGGGGGCACAACCGAGTACTTCAAGAATCGCGAAGAACGTCTCCATTGAAGGCGATGACTGATTGTGCTCTAACTGTGATATGTACCCCTTGCTAAGGTCAGTTCGTTCGCCTAATTCTTCTTGCGTGAGTTGCTTTTGAATCCGTAAGTTGCGGATGCGTTGACCAATGTCCATGACATTCACCTCGAATCGGTAGTTTTGTTAAACTAAACAATAAGTTTAGTACGAGCTTTAATTATAATGAAAAATGACGTGGGGACAAGCATTTTTTACAATTGGCAGCTTCTTTTTTTAAGTCTGCCAGCTTGTCTGGTCAAATCGCCCAGAAACAGTGGTGTTGAGGGGTTGAAACTGTCGTTTGGTTAGTGAATAAATTAGGTGCGTTGTGGACGGACTTTTCGTGGCGTGCCGCTGAAGCCTGCGCTTGCTACGCCAACGAATCAATGCAAAAATCGCATTAATCCGCTGGCTAGGCAATGCTCAGCTTCAACCCGCGGCCCCTCACACTCTAATAAAAAAGCCCAAGACATCCGTCTTAGGCCGTTAGCGTTGTTGATTAATCCGCGCGGTAAACGACTTCAAAAACTTCACTGACCATCGGTGTGTCCGATGAGAGGTTTTTGCCGTGTTCTTCTAACGTCGGGGTGAATTCTGCCGTCTTACGCTTGCGCCAATCACCAATTGTGCGATCACCATCGCCTTCATGGTAAGCGTGTTCTGCCGAGATGCGATAAAACGGAATGAGTTCAGACACCACCGTTTTCAGAATCGCGACCGGTTTCATGTCACCATTTAGCAAGACGTTGTAGTCGCCAACTTGTGGAATGGCAATTTGTTCCGCGGTATAACTGTCCAGCGGCGTGGTTGTCGCTGTCTTCGTCCCAGCCAGAATTGCGTCGGCTAAAGCAGTCACTTCGGCAGGGTTATTTTGTTGACCGAACCAACGTGTTTGATAAGAAGCCCCGTTTGTGTCGGTGCTTTCGTTATAAGCATGCCATAATTGTTCTGCTGATTGAGCGGGCATAAAGGTCACCTAATTTCGATTAGAATTATTGAATTCGAATGCATGTAACCGAATTCACAATTCAAGTATAGCATGACATTTCTGAAAACGACACGTTCGACACTGGTTTTTCGGGGAAAATTAAGTTAGTCAACTATTGACCGACATTTGCTATAATATACGTACGAATTGGAGGGCGAAAATCAATGGAAATTACACCTGTTAAAATGCTGGATTTACCACAAATCATGGCGATCGAAAAATCTGGTTTTTCAGAAGCAGAGGCTGGCAGCGAGGCTGCTTATCGCGAACGCATTGAGAAATTAGCGGATACTTTTCTGGTCGCCCGCGATGGTGCAGTCGTACTTGGCTTTATCGTGGGACCAGCTGTCGGTGCCCGCTATATTGAAGATGAGATGTTTGTAGAGACACCGACTAACTTACCACGTGGCGGCCATCAGCTGGTTTTCACGTTGGCAGTTTCGCCACTAGCACGTCACCAACAGATCGGTAGTCAATTATTGACCGCGCTAGCTGAGAAGGCTCAAGCAGACGGGCGGACAAGCATGGCGTTGACTTGTTTGGAACGACTAATTCCGTTTTATGAACGTAATGGTTTTATTAATCAAGGTGTGGCGAACTCCGAACATGCTGGTGAAACTTGGTATAATTTAGAGAAAGTCTGGGATTGAATCATGAAATTAGCAACATTACAAGCACAATTACCGGATTTTGAGATCCGATTACTAACTTTAGCTGACCAGGAAGCATTGCTAGAGCTGGAACAAAGTAATCCGCGCTATCATCAATATTTCTCACCGGAACCACTAACGATGACTGAGGTACAACATGATTTGACGGCCCACCCGGACGAGTTAGCGGCGGCACAAAAACAGGTTTTTGGTTTTTACTTAGCACACCGTTTAGTAGCCGTTTTAGATGTACTCAATCAGTATCCACAAGAACAATTTTTATTCGTTGGATTACTCATGGTCAATAAGGCTTACCAACGTAAATCAGTGGGCCGAGTTATTGTAACCGGACTGATGCAAGCGGCACTTCAAGCGAATATAACGGCGATCCAACTAACGCGCGTTACTGCTGATGAAGGGGTCGCAAGCTTCTGGCAGAAACTCGGTTTTGAAGCTGGTAACCAGCTGTTCTTACCTTTAAAAGCCGGTGGTCGGTTAGCGGTGACGACGATGACACGGCTACTCCAATAGAATTCTCATGGAACTCTTAGCAATAAGGCCTAGTAAGCGATATCAGACATGTTAAACTCGTGATGACTAATAAATAGAAATGAGGTTAACACGATGATTAAGCATTGGGGAAAGGCCGAAACTGGCATGTTGATTGCAGCCGTATTGTTATTAATGGTAATTTTTACCTTTTTTGAAATTACGGCTAGTTTAACAGTTAGTGTCATTGCTTTTCCGATTAGTTTGATTGTGTTGATGGCGATTATGGAATTCGCCGCAACGGAATTACGGCGCAAGTAAGTGACTCGCAGATAGATCGTAACCTAATATCGTGCTTGTTTAGCAGGAGCATGTATATATAGAAGCCCGTATTTACCACGATTGGCAGATACGGGCTTTTTTCGTGACGGCTGAGGACTATTCCTACTAGGTCTAAAGGACACTGTTTGGACTGTACAAGTGGCCTGATTTTAACGTTTTCTTAGCTTGTTTATAACTGTACTATACTGTACTATTTAACGTAAGCGAAGTAACGACTGTGTATTAAATGGAGGTGGGCCATGCAAATTGATCATGGAAGCCGACAACCGTATTACGCTCAGATAGTAACCGGTATTGAACAAGATATTGCTCATGGTGTGTTACAAAGTGGTGAACAACTGCCGTCGGTGCGTGAAATGGCTCGTCAACACTTGCTGAATCCGAATACGGTCAGTAAAGCCTATAAGCGACTGGAGACACAGCAAATTATCGAGACGGTTCCGGGAAAAGGCACGTACGTTAAAGTGGTGGATTCAACGCTGTTCCGACAAGAATTACGGGAACAGTTTACACAAATTGTCAGGCTAGCGGGTCAAAGAGGCGTCAGTATTGCTGAATTGCATGGCTGGCTTGATCAAATGGGGGAAAAATAATGAGTTTAGTGATTAATCAGTTAAGTAAGCGCATTGACCATCACCAGACGTTAGATGGCATTAGTTTTGAGATTGGACTTGGTCAAATCGTCGGTGTTGTTGGCCGTAACGGGGTTGGGAAAACAACCCTTTTTCGGACAATCAATGGGCAGTACCTCACGGATCATGGTCAGGTCCTGGTTGATGGGCAAGAGGTTGTTGATCAACCGGAAATGCGGACGCAACTGTGTTTTATTGATCCACTGGCAAATTTTTTTAAAGGCGCGACGATTGCGCAAATCCAGTGGTATTATCAAGCTGCTTACCCGGACTTTGATAATGCCGAATTTGCGCAATTGTTAGACCGTTATCATCTGACGTCCAAACAAAAATTACGCCATTTCTCTAAGGGAATGTTTGGTTTGTTTACAATCATTCTCAGTGTTGCGACGCAAGCGCCGTATCTCTTTTTGGATGAGCCGCTAGATGGTTTGGATGTCCTAATTCGAAAAAACATTCTTGGTATTCTAATTGATGAAGTGGCTACGGGAAACCGTTCAATCGTGATTGCGTCACATAATTTGGCTGAATTAGAGGGGGTTATTGACCGCGCGTTGATGCTTAAACACGGTCGCATTGTCAATGACTATCAATTAGAAGCCATGCGACGAAGTGCACGAAAAGTTCAATTAGTGTATCGTGACAAGCAGATTCCAGCCGTTGTTAAACAATTAGGCCATATTGTACACGTTTCTGGTCGGGTTATCGTGGTAGTGTTTGAAGATTATAATGCTGAGGTCCAGGCGCAATTAGCGACAACTAACCCGGTATTTCAAGAAGATTTACCACTCTCATTAGCAGACTTGTTTATGGCTAATCTGACGGATGAAGCTGACTTTGAATTATTATCTTAGGGGGACGATAAAATGACGAAACGAAAGTTATGGCAGTTGTTATGGCGCCACTATCGCACGTTGTTATTAACGGCGGGCGGTGTCTTACTACTAGTAGGCATAAAGGAAGGCTACAGTATTGCCCATAATCCGTCACGGTATGTTGCACAAAATGTCAGTAGTTTTGCGTTGATGGAAGCCACTCATCTTCGGATGGAAACGGTGGTCGCCATCATCGTTAGTCTGGTGCTAGGAGTCGCACTATTCTTAAGCGATAATTTCACGAATTTTAATCAATATTTATTTAGTTTGCCGGTCGCTCGAAAGCAAATTTATCGGCGTAAGATCGGGTTACTTATTGGGATGTTGGTCAGCGCATACATGTTGGCGGAAGCTGTTTTTGGACTGATTGCTTGGCGCGTGTTGGCTAAACAGCAGGTGCGGATTGATTGGCTTACGACATTGTATGAAGAACTTGGAATCCTGGCAGTAATGTTAGTGTTTGGATTATTAGCCGCTACGTTCGGGTTATGGGTTGGCCATATCTTTGCGAGTGCGCTTGCGACATTTGTCTTCGTTTGTAGCTTGCCCTTTGCATATGATGGCTTGATCAATCTTGCTGCAGGATTAACGAAGCTTAAATATGAGCAGGTGGATGTTTTAGGTCAGCTGCCGAGCTGGAAACCCGGGGGCTTACTAACCACTTGGGTGATTTGTGGTGTTATCGGTGGCGGCCTGTATTTGCTTAACCGCTGGGCGTTTGAGCATTTATCTTTGGAAAATAGTGGGGATTTTTTCCGCTTTCCGCAGTGGCGCGGAGCCGTCCTGGGCTTTTCAATTATTTATCTAATTGTTGCAATTTGCTGTTCACAATTTGGTAATGGTGTTTTAGGGTTGCTAACGGATAACTATCATGCGCATATGCCATTATCGACTGGGATTATAATGGCGCTGGTCGTTGCCTATCTAACTTGGAGTTTGGGGCGGTGGTTTCTGTACCGACCGGATCGTTTTCGCGATGCGTGGACGGTTAAGAAGTTGGCTTAACTTGGTCATAAATCTAAAATGCGCCCGTTGAAGTTAAGCAGACTGACTTCAGCGGGCGCATTTGTTAGCGGCAATTTTAAATTTATTATCCTGATTGATGAAACTTTAGCGAATCTTAGTTAAGCGTTTTGCAACGGTCTTAATATTTAGTAGATCCCAATCTTCCAAGTTGTGTGAAATCGAGTTATGCCCCCATGTTCCACAACCGAGTGTTAAGGATGGTGCGACGTTATCATATTTATAACCAATGGCACCTTGTGAAGACGGCACGTTGATCAATGCTCGACAAGCAGTCATTTCTAAGGCAAACTTGTTCATAACAGCTTCGTCGGTCGTATGCAAGGCGGCCGTATGTCCCAGTCCGCCAAGTGCTAGGCTGCGTTTCATCAGGTTGAAGCCGGCCTCAGTATCCTTGGCATGAACGACGGCGAGGACTGGTGATAACTTTTCTCGTGATAAGACTTGGTCACCACCGATGCTAGGCAATTCAACTGCTAATACTTTGGTATCGGATGGGACATCAAAGCCAGCCCACTGAGCGATTTGCCATGGCGTTTGCCCAGCTACTTTCGGGTCAACAGCCTGTTTATCCAGGTTCATGACAGTTGCTTCTAAGGCCTTGAAGTTCTCGGTACCGACAAAGTACACACCGTTGTGACTTAATTCACGTTTAACTTGATCATAGATCTGATCAGCAACGATTAAGTTTGATTCGGAAGCACAGATCATGCCGTTGTCGAATGACTTGGAAGTGACGACATCACTGACTGCCTGTTGAATGTCTGCGGTTTGCTCGATGAAGCATGGCACGTTACCAGGGCCAACACCGAGTGCCGGTTTACCAGTTGAATACGCGGTCTTGACCATGCCGGCACCGCCAGTTGCAATAATGGTAGCGACGCCCGGATGGTTCATCAAGGTGTTGGTTGCTTCAAGGCTAGGCGTCTTGATCCACTGAATCCAATCCTTAGGAGCGCCAGCGGCAATAGCAGCATCGCAGATGATTCGGCCAGTTTCAACACAAGATTTTTGTGCAAAGGGATGGAAACCAAAAATAATGGGATTGCGAGTCTTTAATGCTAACATGGCATTGAAAATGACGGTTGATGTTGGGTTGGTAACTGGGGTGACCCCCGCAATAATTCCAACTGGTTCAGCAACTTTCATCACGCCACTGACTGGATCGTCATTAATGATACCGACCGTCTTGTCATCCTTGATGTAGTTATAAACGTTTTTGGCTGCAAAGTCGTTCTTCGCAACTTTATCACGATAATTTCCGCGACCCGTTTCTTCGACGGCCATAGCGGCCAGCATGCCACGAGCAGCGTGGGCAGCGCGGGCCATGGCAGCGACAGCCTGATCAACTTGACTTTGGTCCATGACTTCAAGACGGTTGGCAGCTAACGAAGCATTTAAGACTAACCGATCGATTGAACGTGATACGGTTGTTTCTTCCATTTCTTTCAGCATTCACGGTTCCTCCTATGCAAAATCAACTTGTTTCTTATTTCACAATCACTATTATAAATACTTTTTCACAAATGTAAATAGCTAATATTTAATTTCATAAATTGCTTTTAAAACACTATAATTATTGATTTAATAGCGTATATAAATGTAAATAAACTGTTCGCTTACATTTTCACCGAACGGATTGCTGTTATAATATTCACAATTAATTATTGATTAAATTCAAAGCAACTTTTGGCTTGATCTGTAACTGATTTTATATAAATGGAAGGGCTTACAAACGGGCGGTTGTCAAATAAGCAAGAATTGACGGGGAATCGTTGGTTAATAAATATGACAAATCGGTTATCACTCCTATGTAAAATGTGCTAAAATGAATGTGATTCAAAAATCGTATCTCTTAATTAACCTAGGAGGGTTATTTTATGTCATTTGTAAATGCTGTTGATATGACACAAGACGCATACAAGAACCATTATGCTATTGGTGCGTTCAACACAAACAACCTTGAATGGACTCGTTGCATCTTGAAGGGTGCTCAAGACACTAACACCCCAGTTATTATCCAAGTTTCAATGGGTGCTGCTAAGTACATGGGCGGCTACAAGCTCGTTATGGACTTAGTTGCTGATGAAATGGAAAGCATGAACATCACTGTTCCTGTTGTTATGCACTTAGACCACGGTAACTACGAAGCTGCCAAGGAATGTATCGAAGTTGGTTACTCATCAGTTATGTTTGATGGCCATGACCTACCATTTGCCGAAAACTTAGAAAAGACTAAGGAAATCGTCAAATTAGCTCATGCTAAGGGCATCTCTGTTGAAGCCGAAGTTGGTTCAATTGGTGGTGAAGAAGACGGTATCATCGGTGAAGGTGAATTAGCTGATGTTGAAGAAGCTAAGACTTTAGCTGCTACTGGTATCGACATCTTAGCCGCTGGGATTGGTAACATCCACGGCAAGTACCCAGAAAACTGGACTGGCTTACACTTCGATCGTCTTCAAGAAATCTCAGAAGCCGTTAAGATGCCATTGGTACTTCACGGTGGTTCTGGTATTCCTAAGGACCAAATCGTTAAGGCTGTTGAATTGGGTATTAGCAAGGTTAACGTTAACACCGAAAACCAAGTTGCTTTTGCCAATGCAACTCGTGCTTACATCGAATCTGGCGCAGACCAAATCGGTAAGGGCTACGACCCTCGTAAGTTATTGGCACCTGGTAAGAAGGCCATCGTTGATGTTGTTACATCACGGATTGGCTGGTTCAAGACTCCAGCTGTTAAATAATTGGATTTTTGATTCAGAAAAAGTCGACTCCTCGGGGTCGGCTTTTTTCCTGCGCTTTTTTGGAGAACTTGGGACTGACTTACCACCTGGGAGTGCCAGTGTTAGTGTGCCCTTTTCCGGTTGCTATTATCGGGGAACCGATTATAGCGTGATTTTTAATTTTGCGGTTTGTTAAAATAATCGTAACTTAATGGGATGCTGTTGGTATCCAATTGAATGAAGGAAAAAGTGAGGTCAGTGATTCTCGAATGCCGAGGGTCACTGACCTCATTTTGGTGTTAAGAACGGATAACTAAACATTAATCGCGTCTTGCAATTGCTGCTCATTGTAAAAAATTAATACGATAAACATCACCACGTAAAGTAATAATGGTAACCACGCATAGTTCAGGGTAATCATATGCTGAGTGGCGATATTTTGCGCATGATTGGCCGTGTAGCCGCTTAGATGAAAGAGTCCGGCGGTGACTAGGCCACCAAGTCCTAAGCCGACATTGACGCCGAAGTCATCAGTAGAGGCTAAAATACCTTCTGCTTGAATGCCAAGCGCCGTGCCATAACGGATCGTATCAGCAATCATAATTGAGACCAAACCAATGATGAGACCGTTACCGACAGCGTTGATCAACGTACCACCGAAGACGAAGGCCAGTTGATTGATGGCTGTCCCGAGACCGAGGATCAGTTGTCCCACAGCGGCGATTGCGATACCCGCCAACATGGTATTCTTTTTCCCGTGGTGGTTGGCTAAGCGGACAATCAAAATGACACCAATCAGTGACGCAAACGTAAAGCCGTTAACGACTGGCACTAAGTCCTCACGCTGAATCAAGTATTTAAAGTAGTAGATGGTCGTTTGATTCTTGATGGCGGTTGTTAACCAATACAGTAAAATCACGCTGGATAAAATAAACCACGGCTGGTTTTGCTTGAGCATGCCCCACACCGCACTGAGTGATTGGTGCGGACGCTCAGGTTGACTAAAGCGTTCCTTGACTTGGAAGAAGGTGTTGAGGATCAGTACCAACGAAATAATGCCAAATAGAACGATTGTCAGTAAAAACCCTCGTTGCTGATCACCCTGACCAAATAAAGCAACTAGTGGCAAGGTGAAGACAGCGACGATAATTTGAACGCTACTACCGAAGAATTGGCGAATCACGCCTAGTAAGGTTAATTCACGTTCATTCTGGGAGAGTGCTGGTAAAATCGATGTGATTGGTAGGTTGACGGCGGTATAGAAGAATCCTAACCCTAAATAGGTCACATAAGCCCAGACGAGTTTACCAGTTGCTCCGAAATTCGGGGTCACAAAGGTCAAAACGGCGAACAAGACGTAGGGTAACGCGTACCATAAGAAAAACGGGCGGCTTTTACCGAAGCACGAATGGGTATGGTCAATCATGACGCCGATAATCAGACTTTCAACGACATCGGCTAAGCGCGCAACGACAAATAAAATCGCCGCTGCACTCGTGGATAGGCCGTAAACATCGGTATAGAAGAATAATAAGTATGTGGTCATCATCTGAAAGACTAAGTTATCCGCGGCATCACTGAGCCCATAACTAATTCGTTCCGGCCAAGCTGTTTGCCAAGGTTGTTTCAATATTAACACCTCTAAGTATGGTTTTGCACAATCTAATTCTAACCTAGTTGCACGCTTAAACCTAACGGAAAGGTTTACAAAATTGATTAGGTCTTAGATTGATCAGAAAAAAGCCTGCAGGTGGCGTTCGTCAACCTGCAGGCTGTGCATTGTTTGTCCTGATTAAAAGCTACTTAGTTGTTAATTTGCTGACCTTGGTGAGTGCTGGGATTAAGCCCAAGCTATCTAACGTTTGGTTTGGTAAAACAACGGTGTTGGCATTGCCGTCCGCTAAGGCTTTGACAGCTTCCGTGTTTTGGAAGATAAAGTAGTTTTCGGATGATTGTGCCAAGGCTTCGTTTAAGATCCGCGTCCGGTAAGCATCAGCATCTGCTTCAGTTTGAACGGCTGTTGCTTTCGCCTTTGCACTATTCACTAAAGCTTCGTTTTGGGCTTTATTGGTGGCTAATAAGGCCCGGTTATTGGCTTCATTTTCCAGTGTGATTGACTTACTCTTACCTTCAGCAGTTGCGATGGTGGCATCCCGTTCCCGCGTAGCTTGCAGGAGTTTATTCATGGAAGCCTGAATATCTGCCGAAGGGTTAACGGAATCAATATTGACCCGGTCAACGTTTAAACCGTAGCCCGCCGTAACGGAGGAGATCTCCTTGAAGAGGGCGGCATTGATTTCTTGCGTCCCATTCAGGACTTCGTTTAATTCTTTGTTCCCAATGATACCACGCAGTGCCGCGCGGGTATCTTGAATCATACTACGAACGGAGTCTTCGTTTTTAAAAACGAAGTCTTCAATATTAGTGACGTGGTACTTAAGCGAAATCTTAACTGAGATTTCAGCGTTATCTTTGGTGATAACGACTTGTTGATTAAGATCAACGGGTGTCTGAGCCGTGTTAACGGTGATGACACGTGAGATGAACGGTTTAATAAAGTGAAAGCCGGAACTAATGACGCGCTCGAACTTTCCAAATGTTAAGACGACACCTTGGTTCGGTTGGGTGATGATGCGGATGGAAGCGATTAGGACTAAAACGACCAGTAGAATGACAATAATTGCAACGATGATACCTACCATAATAATTTCCCCCTATTGTTGTGGTGCGATAATCGTTACCGTTAGACCATGAGCACTGACGGCCGTGATTTCAACGGTATCGCCGGTGTGCAATGGTGTTGCGGCGTGCAAATGGTACAAGATGCCATAGAATGCGACGCCGTCAGTTAGATCGGTCGGTTTGATAATGAAGCGCTGACCGATTAAGCGCTGATCTAAGTATCCCTCTTGCATAGATGACCCACCTTTAATGTGATAATAATTAAATTATATGCTGTTTTTGGTTAGATTGATAGGGCCGTTATAAAATAGTGGGTGAGTTTTGGATTGTTGATAAAGTATGGCGATAAATGGTGAATTCATGCTGCATATCGCTCAGTAACTATTTGGATAAGCTCGTTTTAGAGGGCGGTTCAGTAATACGGAGTTAAAGGAGCGCTTGAAGTATTTAAGCCGACAAAAAACCTTCGTACGGGAATACGAAGGTCAAAAGGAGTAGGTCAGCATATGACGGGGAATCATATGCTGATAACTTGATGAGCGTTTATTCATATAAGCGGGGGGACGTTCACATGCCGCTCATCAAGCTGTCAAAGTTGTTACGCTTTGACGGATTTCATTACTTTGGAGGAGTAAATGAAAAGAATGTTAATTATTATAGTAGCAATCTTGGAGGGGGATCCTTAATTGCTATAGATACATATTAACAACGAATTGTGAAGAAAATGTGACGATGATTTTTCAAATTTAAGAATTATTGATTAGATTACGAAAAGATTTATGACTATTGATAAATTTATCGGCAATTAAAATTGCGTAAGAATTATCTGTCAGCGCTTTCGCAATGGTGGCTTTTTAAATTAGAGCGTGTATCATTAATAATGATCACGGAAATTAAAGACAGGAGATGCTTGCATGTACGAACAAGCTTGTACCACAATTTTAGTTGGGAAGAAGGCGACCGTTGATGGTTCAACGATGATTGCCCGCAATGATGATACGTTTATGCCGATTACACCGCAAAAATTTATCGTCCATCCCGCCGTTCATGGTCGCAACGAAACGTTAACTTCTGGGAAGAATGGGTTTACCGCACCACTTCCAGCAGATGGCTACCGTTACCAAGCTGTCCCGAACATTGAAGTCGCCGAAAAGGGTGTTTTTGAAGAAAATGGCTTTAACGAAAAAAACGTTGGTGTTTCTTCAACTGAAAGTGTTTATGGTAATGAACATACGCTGACTTTTGATCCCTTCGTGCCGAATGGTCTCGCAGAAGATTCATTGCCAACCATGCTCACGCCGTTCATTGATTCTGCCCGTGGTGGGGTTGAATACTTGGGCCAGTTGATCGCTAAATATGGTTCGCCAGAAGGTAACGGTGTTTTGTTCAATGATAAAGATGATGTGTGGTACATGGAGATCGTCACTGGTCACCACTGGGTTGCACAACGGATTCCGGATGATGCTTACGCGGTGGCTGCCAACCAAGTTGCGATTCAATGGGTTGATTTTGATGATCCCGATAACTTTATGTGGTCTGATGGTATTCAAGAATTTGTTGCGGAACACCATTTGAACCCTGACAAGGAAGGTTTTAACTTCCGTCATATCTTCGGTACTGATAATGAAAAAGACCGGCATTATAATACTCCCCGGGTCTGGTACGGCCAACGTTATTTCAATCCAGAGATCGAACAAGATCCACAGTCGAGTGAGCTACCGTTCATTTGTCACGCAGCCAAGAAGATTTCAGTTGCCGACGTTGAATTTGTACTGGGTTCTCATTATAACGAAACGAAGTACGATCCCTTCTTGAATACACCAGAAGCTAAAAAGTTTCGGCCAATTTCAATGAATCGGACGCAGAATTCACACGTTATGCAAGTGCGGAATGACGTACCAGCAGAACAAAGCGCGATTATGTGGATGACATTTGGGGTACCAGCTTTTGCGCCATACCTCCCATTCCATGCGAACGTTTCTGAAACTGATCCTAGTTTTGCGAACACCCCGCTAAAACATGATATGAATAGTGCTTACTGGCTCTACCGGACACTATCAATGATTGTTGAATCACACTATGCTGATTTCGTTCAGGATGATATTGATTATTTGAAAGAATGTCGAATCGAACTGGGTCAATTTGTGGCTGCGACCGATAAACAAGCGGCGAAGTTATCTGGTGACGAGTTAACGGCTTTCTTGACTGAACAAGATAAAGTGATGGTCGCAAAGATGCGTGATAAAGCCCAAGCTTTGATTGGTCAATTAGTCACCAAAGGTTTAACGCTCTCGAAACTAACCTATAATGTTGATATCAATCTTTAAACTTTCGTTATGACGGTATCAGCGTGTATAATTAAGTTATTAAGAGGACAAGGAGCTGATGGCAAATGGATGAAAATGTCTTATTTAATCCTGGTGACGCAATTTCAGAATCGCATGACTACAATGAAGCGCTCCGTAGTGCGGATATTTATAATGCGCGTCACGGACGTAAGCGCGGACTCATGATTGCGCGGCCGCTAGAACAGGATCACGGTTATTCGGTTTTTTACGCGGATGACTTACTGACAGCAGATACGCCAAGACCAGAAGCACGTCAATATCACGTTGAAAAGCGTATTCCAAAAGAATAGTGCAATCATCCCATGATCAGTAACAAGGGTCATGGGATTTTTTATTTTCTAAACAGTAACCCATGATGTTGATATTGGGTTACTGTTGTTTTATAATAGCGTTTAAATTGATTAACAGGGGTGCGATGATGACGAATCGACAGACGATTAAACACCTGACCCAGACGGCGATGGTGACCGCTTTGATTATTGTATTAGGTTTCTTTCCGGGAATTCCAGTGGGCTTTATTCCCGTCCCGATTGTGTTGCAGAATATGGGCATCTTTTTAGCCGCCGAGTTACTTGGCCGCAAATATGGGACGATCGCAGTTGGATTGTTCTTAGGATTAGTGGCACTGGGACTACCCCTATTATCTGGGGGGCGTGGGGGTGCCGCGATTTTTCTCGGGCCAACGGGTGGCTATCTCGTTGCTTGGTTGCTGGCACCAATGCTGATTGGAACGTTGATCAAAATAACTCGGGCGATGACAAGTGGTTATTGGTGGCTAGAAGTTGGCATTGTCTGGTTGGCTGGTATCTTATTTGTTGATGTAATCGGTGCTAGTTGGCTAGCTGTTCAGTCTCATATGACTTTGACGGTCGCCTTGCTGTCGAACGTGGCCTTTCTTCCTGGTGACATCATTAAAGGGACTTTGGCCGTATTTATTGCCCGGCGTGTGCGGGCCATCGTTGATTTTGGATTGCCAGCTTAGTAAATAGCTAATGTGATTGGCAGGTCAGGAGGTCATAATGACAACTAAAGAACAAGTCTTAACAATTTTATTGCGTCATCATGGTGAGTGGCAATCGGGGGACCAGCTTGCCCAATCAGTCGGCTGTAGTCGTGAGAGTATTTGGAAGGCAATCAATGCTTTGAGAAAGCAAGGACACCAGATTGAGAGTCGTAAAAACCGGGGCTACTGTTATCTGGGAAGCCGTAATTTGGATGCCAAAGCCATTCAAATCTATGGGCAACGGCAATTTACGGGGCCCCTTGAAGTGGTCGCCCAGACGCCGTCCACTCAGATTCTAGCTAAGAGCTTTTTAAGTCATCATCAGCCACAGTTTGCCGCCTTCTTCGCGGACGAACAGACGGCTGGCTATGGCCGTTTGGGCCGGGACTTCTATTCACCGGCCAAAACTGGACTGTATTTTAGCTTGGTTGTTCCTAATCCCACGAATGCATTGGTCAATGTGGGTTTACTGACAACTGGTGTCGCGGTGAGTGTCTTGAATGTTTTACAGCAATTTTATCCTAATAAGAACTTTGGGTTGAAATGGGTCAATGATATTTATCTTGATCAGCATAAGGTCGGGGGCATTATCACAGAAGCAAGTTTGGAATTAGAATCGACTTCCGCAACGGCCTTTATTGTCGGTGTGGGGCTCAATTTAACGACCACCGATTTTCCGCGGGAATTGCAAGCCCGTGCCCAGGCGGTCGACCCGAGCATACCAGTGGATCGCAATCGGTTAGCAGCGGCCTTATTATCAGCACTAGTAGCGCTATCAAAATGCTACGCTACGGCCGACTTTTTGCGAGCATATCGGGCTAAATCACTAGTGTTGGGTCAACAAGTGACACTTCAAGTGGGCGATTCCGTGGTGAATGGGGTGGCTGAAGATATCGATGAACATGGTGGCTTAGTGGTCCGCATGTTGACCGGGGAGCGGCGGACATTTACGAGTGGTGAAGTGATCAGGGTAGGGTTACCAGTATGACTGAGTGGGTACCAGTGATTTACGGCATCGGTTTAGACGCTGCCGGTCGGTGCCAACATTATCACCTTGAAACTGATATTGCGGCATTGTGGTGTCGGCGATGTCAACGCTATTACGCGTGTTACCGGTGCCATGATACGTTGTGCCAGCATACTTTTGTGGCCAGCGCTCCGACGGATTTAGCCGTGATGTGTGGTGCTTGTCGTTATCGAATGACGGTTGATCGGTATCATGAGGGGCAATGCCCGCACTGTCACCGGCCATTTAACCCGCGGTGTCGGTTGCATGACCAGGTTTACTTTGAAAAGTAAAATTGAGACGTATTTTTGGTAGTTTTGGCTGAATTTAGTGATTAATAGAAAAACAATTAAAAAATTGACATATTCTAATTAAAAACTCATAATTAGGCTTGAGAGTATGGTTGATTGTAAATTAGTACTGACAACCATTGACAGAAGGGAAGCACTAATTTTGAAATTTGAAGAGTCCAAAATTTTACAGCAATTACCAAAACAGTTCTTTGCGAATCTGGTCAAAAAGGTCAATGCCAAAGCGGCGGCCGGTGCGGATGTGATTAATTTAGGTCAAGGCAATCCTGACCAACCCACCCCTGAGTTTGTTGTTAAAGCAATGCAGACTGCAACTGCCAATCCCGCGGATCACAAGTATTCGTTGTTTCGAGGTTTGCCGCGATTCAAACAAGCCGCGGCTGATTTTTACGAACGCGAGTACGGTGTGAAATTAGACCCGGAGACTGAGATTGCCGTATTGGGTGGCAGTAAGATTGGGTTGGTCGAGTTACCCTTTGCCTTACTAAATCCGGGCGATACAATGATCTTACCTGACCCCGGTTACCCAGACTATTTATCTGGTATTACGTTGGCACAGGTGAAGTTGGCTTTACTACGGTTAACAGCGGACAATCATTTCTTACCGGATTATCAGCAGGTTGATCCACAAGTGGCTGCGGCGGCCAAGCTGTTGTACCTGAATTACCCGAATAATCCCACTGGTGCTGTTGCAACGTCGCAGTTTTTTCAAGACACGGTGGATTTTGCAAATGAACATCAGATTGGTATCGTTCATGACTTTGCTTATGGTGCAATTGGGTTCGATGGTCAGCGACCAGTGAGCTTCCTACAGACATCGGGGGCTAAAGACGTTGGAATTGAGATGTACACGTTATCTAAGTCCTTTAACATGGCAGGTTGGCGCGTTGGTTTTGCCGCTGGTAATGCTGACATGATTGAAGCCTTAAATTTGATTCAGGATCATCTGTTTGTTAGCGTCTTTCCGGCCATTCAAGATGCAGCGATTGCAGCCTTGAACAGTGACCAACAGACGGTCCACGAACTGGTTGGGCTGTATGAACGACGCCGTAATCAGTTCTTTACGGCGGCCCGCAAGATTGGGTGGGAGCCCTACCCATCAGGGGGCTCATTTTACGCTTGGATGCCAGTCCCTGAAGGGTATACCAGTGAAGCATTTGCCGATTTGCTGTTGGATAAAGCGGCGGTTGCGGTGGCGCCAGGAAATGGCTTTGGCGCGGGTGGCGAAGGCTATGTGCGCGTTGGACTCTTGATTGATGAACCCCGCTTCACGGAAGCCTGTCAGCGAATTGCAAAACTGCACTTATTCGATCGTTAGGATGACCTCTTAGCATTAATGATGACAGTCAGTCAC
This sequence comes from Lactiplantibacillus sp. YT640, assembly GCF_049745435.1. Lineage (NCBI taxonomy): Bacteria > Bacillati > Bacillota > Bacilli > Lactobacillales > Lactobacillaceae > Lactiplantibacillus > Lactiplantibacillus sp. YT640. Next base: position 41,685 of record NZ_JBMNVY010000012.1, on the reverse strand, counting down.
TTGCTTAGCATAATTCATGCAACGGGGGCGCAACTCGTTCTTGATTGCTCGGAAATATTGAGCTGTAATAACGGTATCAAAATAACGCAACTGGCATGTGAATGCCAGTTGCGTTATTTTGATTCGAGGTATTGAATTATTATAAATTACCGGTGCTCTTTAACCGCTTCTCTAACAGGTACGCGTCCATGTACCCAAAGGATAATTCAACGACCTGATCGAGTTCGATCATCGTGCCAACATGATTAATTTGATTATCATCATCCACGTTATAGAAGATGAAGTGCCCGTTCGTTAACGTTCCCGGATAGCCAGTCATTGCTGGCAACATGGGGTTTTCTGTCGTGATGTGAACGAGGTTATTGAAAGTTGCGGCTTGTCGCAAAATTGAATCAAAAAGATCAGTTGTGGCGTCAAATAACCGTTCGTCGTTTAAGACGGGTTGAACATTTAACTCATACTGGCGATTTAATTCAATAAAGCCACGCATCGTTTGTAAATAGTCGGACTGGGTTGTCACCGATTCAATTAGTGAACGGCGACAAAGAGTGTAGCCCCCAAATTGGCCCGTCATATCGATCAGATTGAGCAGGACACTATCAGCGTTCAATGCGTTAATGAAGCCAACAAAGAACATGTCAGACCCGTCTGCTGACCGAATTGCAATCAGTTGGTGCTCATTTAAGGCGTTGTTTAAAGTATGATCAACGTCGTCAAACTCGCTAACTTTGATGGTTGCTCGATGCGTATGGATGGTCTTGACAAAGGCGCTTTCCAATAAGAGCTCATTGCCGCAGAACTCTAAGATCTGAATAGCAGCCAATGGAATTTCCTGTTGCCCGTTGTTTTTAAAGTTAAATTTGTCAAAAGTTTTAAAGGTAATCGTTTGGTCAGTGACTTGTTGGACCTGACCTTCTAAATAATTTTCGTTGTCTTCGAGGACTAGTAGCACAACTTGATGATCGGTTTGGGCTTGGGTGACTAACTGTGTTAGGACTGGCCGTTGATCGTCTAAAGCTACGGTTGGTTGTGGCACACTGTTCAAACCTTCAGTAGTTGCATTTTCAAGGCGAAAGGCCATGTTATCAAGGTCTTCACTCATCATTTCAACTTCATCAATGACGTCGTAGCGCATGAAGACGGCGCCGTCCTGGAGCCCAGCATCATCGTAAGTATTCACGACAACGCCATCAGGTGCCAGACGGTCGATGTAGCCGGTGTAAACCACTTCGCTATTGGCTTGATATAGGTTGATGAGGTGAACCTGTTGTGCGGCTAATTGTAAATTCTCAATAATTGAACTCATCGTGTCTAACCCCCTTAGTTAATGTTCCCTCATCATAGCACTTTTTGAGGTGAAGACGCCATTATAAGTCATTATTCAGCTGGTTTGGTAAGTGTGTTATGACTAGGTAAGTAAACGGATGCTCACGTGCTATTCAGGTCGCTCATCTCATTAGAAGGGCCTTGTTCTGCAAATTTAAAACCGTTTTCGCTTGCACCCGGACGCTGTCACCGGCATTGAGTGCGGCTGTTTGGTATGTGTGCAACACAACACGGTTCTGGTCATCGCTACATAAAAAATAGTGTTCCGATGATGCGTTCACAGCTAGTGATCTTAAAGTGCAATTCGATATTCAAATGATGATTGCCAAAATAAACGCATACGGTTTTTTTAAAACACAACAAATGTAAGGGCTTTCTTTACTTGCGAAATAGGAGTATCGGTCAATAAGTATCTATTGATAATAGGTAAATATTTAATAAAAAATGTTATTTTCGGTGCTATTAACGAGGTTTATCGTTATAATGTAGTCTGCGGTTTATCTTGACCGTAAATCTGTCATGACCTTTCAAGAGGCGCTTGATCGTGTTGCGACATACATTTAAGGAGTGCACTATGTTTACGATGTTTAAGACGATTGGCGATCAGTTCGCCAATTTCAAGATTATTCGGCGAATGGCGAAGTATGATGATCGGGCCACATACCAAAGCCATTACCTTGGGTTAGCGTGGGAATTTCTAAACCCACTGATTCAAATCGGAATTTATTACTTAGTATTCGGGGTCGCGTTAAAACGTGGCGATCCGATGCCAGGAATCCCGTATTTACCATGGATGGTTGTCGGGATTGCACCATGGTTATACATGAACAAAACGACGCTGGACGCGTCTTCTAGCATTTATCGTCAGGTTGGGTTAGTTTCAAAGATGAAATTCCCAGTCAACGTATTACCGTCAATTAAAATTTATGGTAACTTATATAGTTTCTGGACGATGATTGCTTTTGGAATCTTCCTGATGTTCGTTAATGGCATTTGGCCCTCAGTTTCTTGGATTCAATTTATCTACTACTTTGGTTGTATGATCGTATTAATGTATTCACTTGGGATTTTTAATGCCACGGTCAGTGTTCTGATTCGTGACTGGCATATCACACTTCAATCCGTATTGCGGATGCTGTTCTATATGAGTGGGGTGCTATTTAACTTTACAACGTCTAACTTCCCCGCAGTTTTTGTGCGCCTACTAGAACTAAATCCGTTCTACTACGTGCTCAACGGAATGCGGGAATCGTTGCTTAATCGTGGTTGGATCTGGCAACAGCCTAATATCACGTTGACGATTGTCTTTTGGCTCTTCAATCTCGTTGTGATTCTGACTGGAACGTATCTCTATAACAAGTTCCGTTCGAACTTTGTGGATTTGATTTAGGAGGCGGAACTGATGGAAAATCAATATAAGGTTGAATTGCATAATGTCACTAAAGAATATGATTTATATCGTAGTAACAACGATAAGTTAAAACACTTTTTTAACATTGGTAATGTTGATGTCCCGCGGTTTTGGTCGCTAAAAGGGGTCAGCTTAAACGTTAAACCAGGTGAAGCGTTGGGTATTATCGGAATCAACGGTTCTGGTAAGTCAACGATTTCGAATATCATTTCGGGAATCATTCCTCAAACGACTGGGACAGTGGATGTGCACGGTGATACGTCCATTATTTCAATCGGAGCCGGCTTAAAGTGGAATTTAACCGGTGATGAAAACATTCGGTTGAAAGGACTCATGCAAGGGTTGAGTATTAAAGAGATCCAAGCGGTTCGTGATGATATTGTTGATTTCGCGGATATTGGTGATTTTATTGGTCAACCAGTTAAGGACTATTCGACCGGGATGCGGTCACGATTGGGATTTGCGATTGCGGTGCATATCAATCCCGACATCATGATTATTGATGAAGCACTCTCGGTTGGTGATGACACCTTCTATCAAAAATGTGTGGATAAGATTATGGAATTCAAGAAGCAAGGGAAGACCATTATCTTTGTCAGCCATAATTTACGGCAAGTGGAATTACTTTGTGACCGGGTCGCTTGGATGCACTTTGGGGATCTTTTAGAAGTCGGCGAGACCAAGGAAACTGTTGATCATTACCGGAAATTCTCTAAGGATTTCAAAGCGCAAACGGCGGCTTATCGTAAGAAGTATCAGGTCGGTAAGAAGAAGGAACAAGCGGACTTTGACATTGTCGCTTATGAACGACAATTAGTCGAAGAAAAGGCTAAGGATAGCGATAAGAGTAAGCAGGCAGTTAGCCGTCAAGTTCATCGGACGCTATACAAGCAAATCTTGCCAGAAAAGATGACGATTGCCACCAAGCTCGTCATGTTAGTGGCAATTGTCCTGTTCGTCTTCTTTGCGTTAGTGAATGTTTCAGGTCACTCGGTTACTTCGGCGATTGAGAATCCGACAGTACTGTTACATCCAGTCAATCATTATATTAAAAGTCAGTCGGTCTTATTCAATAGTAAGTGACGGCGGCTGGTTAGTGGTTGCATTAAGTTAACATACTAATATCGATGGGTGATTGCGATGGCAATCACCCATTTTTTGCGTGAATTCAAGCTGGCTTTGGTTGGAATAAAGTACAATACAACGTCGCGCATTATTCGGACTGGGGGCCGCTGATGCTTTAATTCGAGGGGATAAGCTTGGGCTGACCGTACTACCAATTTGAAAGGAAAATGTCTAAACTTCAATGCACAATTTATGAGTTGGTTTCGGGTTAAATTAAGCTTGATTTTTTGTAATGCTTCAGCAATCTAGTTATATTCGTTATAAGCATTAGATTATTTTCCGCCTGGAATACCATTTGGTGGGTTATCTTAATACTAGAGCATAAAGGGGGTCATATCATGGATATGCCACTATTCTTAAATGTTGTCGCCTATGTGCTATTAATATTGGTATTACAATATATCAAATTCAAATTTCCAGACAGTACCTTTATCCGTTTCTTTCAAAAATACGGGTGGTGGTTAATTGGGCTATGTTTTGTCGCAATACTGGTGATTTTGGCCGGACCGCAATTTCAGAACCCCTTTAATGCGTTAGATGTACCGGCTATTGGGGTCATGTTAGTATTCGGGTACTTCTTTATTAAAGATAAAAAATCGAAACATAAGTGATGATTAAATGAGATAGCACCTCAAACGATGATGTCGTCCTGAGAGGTGCTATTTTTTTGCCTAAAAATCGATTTGAGAAGCGCTGATGTTTAGCCGTTTTAATCTAGTATTAAACGTGAACTGGGTTATTCGGTAACGGAGGGGCATAATTAAAAAATCAGTTTGGAACCTTGCAATATATCTAAAAGATATATATATACTTAACAGCGCGAAGGATTGGTGAATTTAATGTATGAATTGTTTATTTTAGGACAGTTGATGGATCATCCGATGACGGGCTACCAGTTGCGTAAAGCGCTGGTAAACGTAGTCGGTTCAGAATTAACCATTAGTTTTGGCGCGTTGTACCCGTTGCTAGATAAGTTAGCCGCGGCTGAAGAATTAACACTGGCGTTTAAGCGGACCACTAATAAACGGCCACAAAAGTTAGCCACGATAACAGCGGCTGGTCGCACGCAATTTTGGCAGTTAGTTATGACGCCAGTCGCGCTCAACAAGCAAACGCAGTTAACGTTTCAAATAAAGCTGAATTTTTTACATTTATTAAGTCGTGATCAGCAGCAAGTAATCTTGTTGGATTTTCAGCAATTTGCACGGGGACAGGTCGCACGCTTAACGGCGCAGCACAAACGGGTGATGACGAATACCCACATGCTTGCCGCTGATATTCAAGATGCGTTGATGGTCAATGAGTTACAACGGGTACGAGCCCAAGCACAATTAGACTGGCTTGACCGCCAGTTGCGCAATGGAGGGGAAGTTAAGGGATGAAAACAATGTCGTTTGCGACTGATCCACAAATTCAAAAGCATCGCTGGTGGATACTGGTTGCGGTATGTTTATTTACGTTCATGTCAACGTTAGATGGGAGTATTGTGAACATTGCCTTGCCAGTCATGAGTAAGAATTTAGCGATTCCAATGAATCAGGCGGAATGGGTCGTCTCAATTTATTTGATTGTGATTTGTGCGTTATTGTTATTATTTGGTAAATTAGGTGATATTTACGGTAAGATTCGGGTGTTTAAAATCGGGTCCTTACTATTCATTATTGGCTCATTATTGTCAGGATTCAGTGTGGGGTTACCATTTCTACTAATTGCACGCAGTATTCAAGCAGTCGGAGCGGCAATGACGATGAGTACGAACAACGGGATTATTACCGAAGTTTTCCCGTTTAAGGAACGGGGCCGGGCGCTAGGTATGATTGGCTCATTCGTTGCATTGGGGAGTATTGCTGGCCCCGGTATCGGTGGTTTGATCCTAGCTCATTTGAGCTGGGGCTATATTTTCTGGATCAACGTTCCGGTGGGAATCTTGGCGATGATTTTAGGTGCAATGATTTTGCCAAAAGACGTTACGACGACGCAACAACCATTGGATAAGACCGGGGCGGGGCTATTTGCCGTACTCATGATTGCACTATTTGCAGGTGTGTTTATCGGGCAACAGATTGGGTTCTTGCAGCCGGTTATCTTAGCCTTGTTTGCAGTGGCAATTGTGACGCTGATTATTTTTGTTCGCGTCGAGTTGCGCCATGAAAATCCGCTGCTAGCGCTACAATTATTTAAGAATGCCTGTTTTAGCATTAGTATCTTATGTGCGTTATTAATTTTTATTGCGAACTTTTTCTTTAACGTGATTGCCCCGTTTTATTTAGAAAATGCTCGGGGGCTAGCGGCAAACTATGCGGGCTACGCCTTGATGGTATTCCCCATCGTACAAGTGGTGGTCGCCCCGATTGCTGGGACGATTTCTGACAAGATCGGACCAGAATTGTTAACGTTCGTGGGATTGGTCCTGATTTCAATCAGTCAAGTGGGTTACATGGTTGTGGGGCTAGCAACACCACTTTGGTTCTTCTTATTATTCGTCGGATTAGTTGGATTTGGCAATGGTATCTTCATGGCACCTAATAATTCGATCGTGATGAGTTCAGTGGCGGTCAAGGACTTGGGCGTTGCTGGCGGGATTAACGCGTTGGCACGTGAATTAGGCATGATTGTTGGAATTTCGGTTGCCACGACCGTACTATATTCGGCAATGAGTCAATCAGCGGGGTATAAGGTTACGTCATACCTGCCAGCTCACCCGGAGATCTTTATTGATGGTATGCACATTGCGTTCATGGTCTCGTTAGGGATTTGTTTAGTTGCGACGGTCATTACTGGCGGGCGGTTACTAAAACATCGACGCACGGCACCTGCCAAGTAAACATTAGCAAATCAAAAAACGTGTTGCGAGAAATCTGAGATGATTTCTTGCGACACGTTTTTATATTCTTGCATCCTTGATGTTGCTGAAAGGGGGTCTGGTTAAATCAGGCTTGTTTTAAAGATCCAGGGCATAAGCTCACTGAAAAAAACCTCGGATTAGCGCCGTTATGACGCCAAACTCGTCGTTTAATTCCCTAGTTAGGCTAATCCTCAGTCTTCTCCCGTCTGATTTATGCCCGCTTGTGATACTGAGCATTGATAGAAATGCCATGCGACTGCTTTCTCGAACGCACTGAAACCTGTGCATATTACGCCCATGATTCCGATTATCGGAATCGTTGTTGCTTATCTAGCAGTTGCGCTAACTGACCACGAAATTCATCGCTATGGTGTTGGATGTTCGTCAAGTCGTGACTCATTTGAACGGTGTAGTCAGCGACTTCGCCGTGTTCGCCTTGATCGAGTCCGAGTTCTTCCTCTTGTTCGTCAACGCGCATTCTGATGACTCGTTTCAATAGTACGATAATGACGATGCAAACGATGGTAGTAAAGCCAATGGTAAAGATCGTTGCTAATAGTTGTAATCCGAATAATTTAAAGCCGCCACCATAGAAAAGACCGTTTAGAGAAATTGTGTTATTAACGGCTTTGCTAGCGAATAGCCCAGTCATGATACTGCCGACCATGCCGGAAACACCGTGGCATCCAAAGGCATCGAGTGCATCATCGATACCTAAGCGTGGTTTGATGAACGTAATGAAGCCGTAACTAGTTAATGTGGCGATAAGGCCAATCCAAAAGGCACCAGAAATGGTGACGTAGCCACAAGCAGGTGTAATCGCAACGAGACCACAAAGGGTACCGGTGCAGACACCGACTAGGGTTGGTTTGCCCTTGGTTAGCATATCAACGACCATCCACGTCATCATGGAAGCGGCGGTGGCAACGGTCGTGGTTAAGAAGGCTTGGATGGCGATGTCGTTCATGGCAAGCGCCGAACCGGCATTGAAACCGTACCAGCCGATCCATAAAATAGCGGTCCCCAGCAATACCCATAAGATGTTATAGTGCTGGGTCATATCCTTGCCATACTTGTGGCGGGCACCTAAGAATGCTGATAAGACTAAAGCGGTGATACCAGCATTGATGTGGACGACGGTACCACCAGCGAAATCGATGACGCCAAGTTTAGCTAATAAACCGTTATCCCAAACCATATGAACCATTGGATAGTAGATGAGGAGTGACCAGAAGATGATGAAGGCTAATAAGAATTTAAAACGGATACGGCCGACCACCGCGCCAACAAATAGTGCTGGCGTGATAATGGCAAACATCATTTGAAAGATGAGATATAAACCGTTGGGAATCTTTGTCGCGGTAAGCGCGGTCAAGTCCACACCATGCAACCAAGTGGCTTTGAGATTACCGACAAAGCCACCTAAATCACCGGAAAAAGATAGTGAATAACCGAATGCGAGCCATAACAAGATTGCTAAGCCACAAATCATGAAGACGGATAACATGGTGTTAACGACATTCCGTTTGGAAACTAAGCCACCGTAGAAAAATGCTAATCCGGGCGTCATGAATAATACCAATATACTAGATAACACTAAAAACGTTGAATTTGCAGCGTTCATACTCCCAACCCCTATCCATACCATTTGATGTTAGAAATTATAACATTGATTATTGAGCGACGCACTCTTTTTTTGTGTTTAGGTTAAATATTAAACTTACAAACGGGCTTTGGTGTCATTATGGAACTGTTGATGTTAGATTTTGTGACGCAAAACTATTGAAAACATGAGTGGACTCCTTGTAAATTCTTAGCAAAAGCCGGTCAAGGTTGCTTATTGGCAGAAATGTAGGAAGTGACTTCCAAGAGTGGTCGCGATTAGTTCGGTAATGAAAATAATTAGGCAATGGGGGGGCAAGTGATTAATTATCTTAAACTAATTAGGGGAATTGGTAACTATAGTGCGTGCTATTGCTTAAGAAAATGATGATATGAAAGATAAGGCGCTTTCAGCAGTTGACCATTAGTAACCGGAGCAGTAAGGTTATCACCACATAAATTAAAAGATGATGAGATTATTACATAACGTCTTAATAATTAAAACGGAGGTTCAGCTTATGCGAAAATATGCGATTATTGGGGTCGGTCACGTTGGAGCGACTATTGCTTATACATTAGTTTGTAAAGGAATTGCGGATGAATTAATCTTGATTGATACCAATGCGGCCAAGGCCCGCGCAGAACAACTAGATTTACAAGATGCTCAAGCCCGGTTAGATAGTCGAACGATTATTAAGATTAATGATTATCATGAATTAGACGACACGGATATCTTGTTTGTTACTAGCGGCAACATTCACGCGTTAGACCACGCTTCCGGTAACCGGTGGGCTGAATTTGAATATACGAAGCAAATCGTTCAAGATATCGCGCCGAAAGTTAAAGCAACCAAATTTAATGGCGTGGTCATCGATACAATGAATCCGTGCGACGCAATTACTCACTATTTCCAACGCGCAACGGGATTATCACGCCAACAGGTCTTTGGGACTGGGACTTTCTTGGATACGGCGCGCATGCAAAAGGTTGTCGCAGAAGCCTTCAACTGTGATCCAAAAAACATTAGCGGGTATGTTTACGGTGAACACGGCGAATCACAATTCAGCGCGTGGTCAACGGTTCAGGTTAACGGTATTCCAATTACATCCTTAGTTGATAAGTATGATTTGGACTTAGATGCACTTGAGGCAGCTGCACGCCATGGTGGCTGGGCGGTTCATTCTGGTAAGGGGTATACCAGTTTTGCCATTGCTACTTGCGCGGTTAAATTAAGTGAAGCGGTCTTTGCAAATGCTCGCTTAGCATGCCCGGTCTCTGCGTATAGTGAGACCTTTGGGACGTATGTTGGTCAGCCAGCAATCATTGGCAAAGATGGGGTCGAGAGTGTGACGACGCTTGCTCTGACTGCTGATGAACAAGCTAAGTTCCGTAATTCAGCGGACACGATTATCGAGAAATTCCACGCCTTTGATGACGTTTTAAGCGATCAATCAGTAAAAAAACGTCAACAAGCCTAAAAAGTGACGGTTGTTAATTGTCTTGTTTGGCAAACTTCTACCAAAATGTTAAAATTTTACTAAGCAGAACGTTGACTGCATTAACTATATGGTGGGATGAATATGCGCCGACAATTAACAAACCGGCAACGGTGGTTCGTGATTGTGATCGCGACGATTTTGGGAGTAGGCTGTGCCTTGCTTGGTCAATGGGGCCAGTTCTTCGGAGTCATCGCAGCAACGTTTGCGCTAATGTTGTTAACCAGTGGCTGTTTGACTTTTTGTCATCGCCGCGGGTGGCAACCTGGAAGCGGCATGTTGCTAGCATTAGTCACGGCTACAGGGTATGTACTAGTTATTTTAGGAAGCTATGGTTATTTACTGCACAGCTAAGCGCAGCACTTTGATACGAGGAATCGACCGTATCAAAGTGCTTGTTGTCTGCAATCATTTTTAGCGTGCTAATTAAGTTATGTTTCAACAATGATTACGGCCATCGGTGCTCATAAAAAAGGTCGCGACTCATCATCGCGGCCTTCCTGGGTGCGGTATTGATTGTAAACATCAAAGTGGGGTCACCGCACCCAAGGTATTAATGGCAGACCTAGTTGGATAGCTTTACCTAAAGCCTGCCAACAGGTAAGCGGTAACGCAGACGCACCGCCGCGCTATCGGCTGCACTAATACCGTTATAGCGATTATCAGCTAACATGACACTGTGGCGATCACGGCTGTGTTCCAAACCAATAGTATGTCCTAACTCGTGTTCAGCCACGTGGACTTGATCCGTATAAGAATAGTGGTAGCGTACAAAATTACGTGTTAACAAGTACACTTGCGCTTTTGTGTAATAACCATTGGTATAACCGGTCGAAAAAGTAATACCAGCTAAGCGATAATACTGCCCACTGGTGGCATTACTGGTCCCCAAAGTAATTTGATGATGAGCAGTGGTTCCCGGCACGAATTTAAAGTGACCAGTCGCATTCCAGGCTTGGATGGCCGCTTGATAGACGTGCCGCTCGTATGATGATGCTTGAATGACGTAGGTCACTTGAGCGTGTGGCCAACGACTCCGTGAATATGGTGTCGCAATCGATTTTGCGTTGGCAATTGGTGTCAGCCCAAGACCAAAAATCACGGTTAATGTGGTTAAACCTAACTTAGCACTGTACTTATTCTTCATTGTTGTAACCCTCTTTCCCCCAAAAACGAAGGTCGCCATCAATAATTGTATTTTAAAACGTTGCTGAGATAGGGGCCTCATCCTAGACCCGAATTTGACCAAAAATCGTGTGATTTGGTTGCGATTAAAGTTAGTTAAATAGGTTATCGCGTGCTATGATGAGAATATCTTGTGATGATGGAAGGAAATTGATATGACGATTAAACAGGCAATTGTTCAACAAGCTTTGACGTTAATAAAACCGCAAATGGTTGTTGGTTTTGGTGGTGGCTCGACGGTTGGTGAACTGGTCAAGGAGGCAGCCAATCATGTGAATGATATTACGGTCGTCACCCCATCACCGACGACCCGCCAGCTTGCGACCGTTCTCGGGTATACCGTTGTAGATACTGCATATTGTGACCGGGTTGATATTGCTTTTGACGGCTGCGATCAGTTAGATCATTACGGTAACGCGCTCAAAAGTGGCGGTGGAATCCATGCTAATGAGAAGATTATTGCCAGTTTGGCGGATGAATATTGGCTGTTAACGATGCAGGATCGGTTAGTCGATCAATTTGATATCAAGACGCCACTAGTCTTAGAAGTACTACCAGCGGCCTTATCGTTAGTCATGCGGACGGTGAGTGATCTTGGCGGTCAGGCAACCATTCGAACTGCTAATAATCGGGATGGCTTCACGTTAACCGATAGCGGCAATTTATTGATCGATTGTCATTTTCCAACGTATGCCAAACTTACGGACCTGAATGTTGAATTGGCAACTTTGGCTGGTGTTGTTGAAACGAGCTATTTTGATCATTTGGTGACGAATGCTTGGTTGGGCGATGCAACCACGAATACAGTCAACGCGCTATTTTAAGTGTTATCAGGGACGACAGCATGACCTTAATGATTAGCAATTGAGCACTGAAATTCGTTTGACACTTTTTTAAAATAATTCTAAACTGAAGGTGACGTATAAAAGCGCCACCATTTTTTGAATCTAAGTTATTTTAAATATCTAAGGGGATGTCAACATGGCAAAAAAAGTCTATACTGATTATTTTTTTGATGAACCTGCTTACAACACACATGACGGTGGCTATATTCCACTAGTTACACCGAAAGTCGAGCCACAACCGTTAGCGATTCCGCCGTTATTGAAGCCGGATCGCCAGACGGATACGGATGATTACTATACCGTCACGGCACAAGAAAGCGAAACTCAGTTTTTACCTGGTAAGAAGACTAAAACGTGGGGCTATAATGCGGGCTTCCTAGGCCAAACTATCGTCTTTCGTAATGGTAAGCAGACCCATATTGACTTGGAAAATAAACTCCCAGAATTGACGACTTTCCATTGGCACGGCTTGAATGTCCCAGGGCCCATTACCGATGGTGGCTGCCACGCACCGGTCTATCCCGGTGAAACGAATCACATTGACTTTAAAGTACATCAACCAGCTGCGACTACGTGGTTACATGCTCATCCGTGCCCATCGACTGCGACGCAGGTCTGGAAAGGCCTAGCAACGATGGTGATTATTAAGGATGACGTTGAAGATCAGTTACCGTTACCACGTAATTATGGTGTGGATGATATTCCGTTGGTATTACAAGACCGTGAATTTCACGATGATAACCAATTTGATTACCGGGCGGACTATGATCCAGATGGTGTTCAAGGGCATACGGCGTTAGTTAACGGGACGGTCAACCCATATTTTGATGTGACGACGCAGCGGGTGCGGCTACGAATCTTGGATGGGTCGAACCGGCGTGAATGGCGTCTGCACTTCAATGACGATTTGGAATTTGCACAAGTCGCTTCCGATGGTGGCATTTTGCCGGCACCGGTTTATATGACTAAAGTGATGATGACCTGTGCGGAACGGGACGAAATTGTCGTTGATTTCGGTCAGTATCAGCCGGGCGATGAAGTCACGCTGATGACGGATGATACGCCGCTATGTCGTTTCCGAATCAAGTCGTTCGTACCGGATGACACCAAACTACCAGAACATTTAGTTGATATTCCTGATGAAACCCCAACACCTGACTTACCTGTTCGCACAATCACGATGGATGGGATGGATGATGAAGTCGCGCTGGATGGTAAGAAATTCGATATGAGTCGCATCGACGCTCGGCAGAAAGTTGGGGATGTCGCCATTTGGGAAATCCGCAACACCAACAGTACTGAAAACGGCATGGTTCATCCATTCCACGTTCATGGGACTCAGTTTAGAGTTTTGGCACGGAATGATGGTCCAGTTTATCCTAATGAACATGGGCTGAAGGATACGGTCGGTGTCAACCCTGGTGAAACGGTGCGGATCAAGGTCAAATTTGAGCTGACAGGAGTTTACATGTATCACTGCCATATCATCGAACATGAAGATGGTGGTATGATGGCCCAAATTGAATCATATGATCCACAACACCCACAAACTTATCATTTAATGGATATGGACACCTTACGGAATGCTTTTGCGAAGGAACAAGGCATCAAGCCCGAAGATGTTTGGATGCCCGGTATGTAAGTGTAGATTAAGCTAATTTGGTAATGAGATGTGAATAAAGTCTGGTTGCAACCAGCAAGTTATCTGCTTGGTCGTAGCCGGGCTTTATCATTTAAAAGCACCTCGGGGTCAAAACGGTGGCAGTTTTGACCCCGGATTTACCATGTTTTAATCATGATTTGTGACGAATTAGCTCGTATAAAGACAAGTAAGTCTGTATTTCTACAGTTTAGGCGCAGTAACTGGTACAATTCAAGTAAGGACCGAAAAAAGGAGGGGATTAGGATGCACGTTGCAGCAATGATTATGGCGATCTTGGTTGCCGTTGAACATTTATTTATTTTGTGGCTGGAAATGTTTAATGCGGATAGTGAAATGGCCGCAAAAGCGTTTGGAATTCCACGGCAAACGCTACAGTCGCCGTCAGTGCAATTATTGTTTAAAAATCAAGGGTTATATAACGGTTTCTTGGCCGTCGGTATTTTATACAGCTTGTTTGTGATTCCGGCCGTCGCGAGCGCCGGTGCAACCCTGTTTTTCTTAGCCTGTGTGATGGTTGCCGCGGTTTATGGTAGTATTACTGTCAGTCGCGCGATCGTCGTGATTCAGGGGCTACCGGCATTAATTGCGTTTATTCTGATGTATTTTGCTTAGCTGGTTCTTTGAAGTAATGCCATTATATTAGTGTTAATAAAAAACGTTGCTACGTGATTCTGTAGCAACGTTTTTGGTTGTCTAAGCTATCCATATTATATGGCAGATTGGATTACACTTTGCCAATGACCGTCGTTTTAGCAGTTGCTAGCACGTGACCGGCAATGGCATCATGAAATTCGTTGAGCCAGTATCCAGGTTGGAGGTCTAACTCAGTATCAAGTGCAAATAGTTTAAATGAATAACGATGATCCTTGTCAGGCGGATACGGGCCGACGTAGTGTTGGCTAACTTTCGGATCAGTCTCGTGAACATAGGCGCCCGCTGTGGAATTATTACCTTGGACCATCGGAATAGCACCGGTCTGACTGGCATTTTCAGGGATGTGGGTCGTGGTTGCCGGTAAATTGGCGGCAATCCAATGAATCCAGGTGAAGCCACCTACCGGAATTGCATCGTGGTCAACGAAAGTGAACGCCAGTGAATGGGTGCCAGCTGGCACATCACTAATGTCAACGGGAAACGAGATGATGGGGTGGCCCTTATACGTTTGGGTAACGGCCGCTTGTTTGGAATAGGTGGCTGCAAGGGCGCCATTGATGGTCGGAATTGATAGTTGCATTGCAAATCCCTCCTCGTGTAATTAGTCTTATTATAACGCTAATAGTCGCTGGCGTAGTGCTGGGTCAACCGCATAAATATAAAGCCCATAACGACCACGTTTCATCAAGACGTTGATTGAGTTAAAGATAATCTGCTGTTTAAGGGGACGCAGATCGCCTAAGTCTGTCCGGTTTTTGAACGCTTCTTGATCTTCATAGCGTTCAGGGCGAACGACAATCCGATCATGGTCTTCATCATAGCCCACAGAAGGGCCAAGAATGACCCCCGCATAATTCAAATCAAACCCTTGAATGGTATAAATAGAACCAACTTCATTCAGTGTCTCAGGTCGTAAGGCCCAAGGATCATCAGTTAAGTTGACTTTATCCCACGGAAGCTTCAATTGTCCGGCCGTCACGTACCAAGTGCCATGATTAACGACGTACGGGAAGTCAGCGGTTGCCACCATCCGAGCGAGTCCATACTGCTGGTCGCGTTGTTTGATCAGGTCGTATAAGGGTTGCCCGTCATCAAAAAAGCGTAGATCAAAGTTATCGCTAACGGGTTTTGGTTGTAATTGCCCGCGGGTAAAACCATCGATCCAGTCGACAACATCGGCGCCGCCAGTGACCCGAAATTGCTCGTCTAAGTTGTAGTTCGCGTGCGGGTACTGGTCTAAAAATGGCTTGAGATCGTTGCTGTGCCAGTAGCTCTTTAACTTCAAGACTTGACGGGTGTCGAAGACGAGGACAACGACGCGACTATGATTGATCAGTTCCGTTAACTGGTTGTGACCTGTAAAGCGGTTATAGCGGTCTGGTTGCGTGAGTAATAGGTGCGCTTCGTCGATAAAAACAACGTCTGCTTGCCGGTGTTCTTTTGCCAACCGGTTGATCAACGGAGTGGGCTTTTGGAAGTCTTTTTTGCGCAAGACGGGATCTTCACCAGCTAAGCGCTTATAAATTTTGAGCATTTCATTGTGATTGACGACGAGATAGTTGTCAGTGGCCTGCAAATCGTTTGGTGTCAAGCTACGATTGAGGGCTTGTAGCCGAGCAAACGCGGCGGCTAATACGGCACTCTTGCCAGTTCCTGCATCACCATGAATAACAAAGAGGCTGGGCTGTTTTTGCTGGCGATGGGTACGGATAAAAGTTAATAGTTGGTGCTCTAATGATTGTTGTGCCGGTGACAACGCAGCTTGATCATTTAGCTTGAACGTTGCGGCACTGATTGTAGATGACATATTTTTTCACTCCCAAACACATTATACCTGCATATTGGGGCTAATTGAAATGAGAGTCATTACAGTTGGTGGTAGAATAGAATTATGACAAAGTGTGGGAGGAAGTAACATGAAACTTGATTTTTCGGTGGCGGTGCATAGTATCCTGTACCTTGATGCACACCGTGATAGTAAGGTCGCTAGTCGGGAACTCGCGCAGTCACTGCATCTTAACCCGGTGATGATTCGCAATATTTTATCAGTTCTACATAAGCATGGGTATTTAACGGGGACGGTTGGTAAAAATGGGGGCTACCAATTAGACTTGGCGTTGGCCGATATGAACCTCGGCGATCTATATGATTTAACCATCCCCCCCACAATTAGCTATGCGCGCTTCATTACGGGACCATCCAAAACGGATGAACAGGCTGATCAATCCCCGATTGCGGCCAATATTAGTGAAACGTTGACGGATTTATTTACAGTAGCTGACCGTCAATATCGGGCTTACTATCATCAGTTTACAATGGCTGATTTACAAGCCGACCTGAACCACCACGGTACGTTTTTACAACACGAACAAGATTCAGAATCTTAAGTAAAAAGCGTCACTTGATTGAAAAATAAGGCGATTTTCGTTAATAACCTTAATTTGAAACGGGTTTGCCATTCAGGATTGTCAGGGCTAATTATCGGTGCTATCTTAGATGTTATTATGAAAGTGGCATTGAGATTGAAAGGGGCCTTGGCAATGACAGCACGGTTAGTGTTAATTCATGAAGTTGGTCGTTATCGAGAATTATCGGAACAACGGTACTGGTTAGAATCCGCCGATTTTTGGGGTGTCGATGGGCGTGGCGCGACGGTCAATGAGGCCGTCGGTAACTTTTTGACCAACCTCGTGCAATATTGCCGCGACTATTACCAACGCGGCTTGTGGCAACTTGATGATCGGTTGTTACAGCTAGACCACGTTGATACAGTGTTAGCGTACGCGCAGGCAGGTAAGTCACCAGCACCATTATTTTTGTTTAAATTAGTTCCGGCGGATCATGAGTTGGCGTCTGCTTAAACGAAATATTGACGAATTCTTAAAGAAGCGTTCATACTTCCACCACACTCCTGCGCTAAACTATGCGTTATAATCAAAGCGTAAATTAATTGGAGGGTGTTGTATGGAATTAGATAAGATTTATCAGTTAATGGACAAGTTTGAACAAAGCAGTTTAACTAGTTTTGAGTATCGGGACCAAGATTTTGAAATTCAAATGGGTAAGAAGGGACACGGCAAGACGACGGTGACCCCGCAGCCGGCGCCACTTCCCAATCAGCCGGTGATTGACCCAACGCCGGTCACACCGACACCGGTCTCAACAGTTAGTACCCCAGTTGTTGCGGAGGCGGAACCAACCCCAGTGGCGACCAGTACGGCTAGCAATCCGACGAGCGTTGTAACACCTGATCCTGAACCAGAACCAGCGCCGATTGATCCTAAGGAATGCGTGACGGCACCGGTCGTAGGAATCTATTACCCAGCGCATTCTTCAGAAGAAGCGCCATACGTTAAGTTAGGCGACCACGTTAGCGTTGGTCAACAAGTCGGCCTCATTCAAGCGATGCAGATGATGCGGCCAGTGGTTGCTAAGCAAGCGGGGACGGTCAAAGCCTTCCTAGTGAAGAATGGTGAAGAAGTCAACTTCGGTCAACCATTGATTCAATTAGTCCCAGATACGCCGGATGACATTTAATCAGGTACGGTCAGTGGTTGCTGAGCGTATTAAGCACTTTGAGTAGCACTACGTTTTGATAAAAGCGTAACGCAAACTAAAAATGAACCACTTCAAGCGCACATGATAATTGTGCAAGCTGAAGTGGTTCATTTTTTAGCTTAATTAATGACGATTGGTAGTGGTTTATTTAGGTTGGTCAATGGCTGCCACGGTTTCTAGGAACCACTTGTTGAAAGCAGCCGCATCAATATCGACACAAACGGTCGCGTTGGTTTTGCCGTCATGGTAAGCACCACGAATATCGCCAACGGTCTCGCCATTAGCGGGGCCCTCCGTCTGGACATCAATCCACATCTTTTCAGTCGTGAAGGCTTCTGGATGTAGTAAGTAGAAGAGCGTATTGACATCATGCATCGCAACGCCAGTCTGGTTGCGGTCGTTGTAATGACCAAAGAGGGCGTGGAGCATTTCGCCAGTTTTACCGAGGGTCGGTAACTGTTCAATCGATTCGCGCGTTAAAAGGGCCTTCATCGTCACGTCTAAGCCGACCATGGTAATTGGAACGCCGGATTGGTACATGATTTCAGCCGCGTGCGGGTCGGTAAAGACGTTGAACTCTGCGGCGCTGGTCATATTACCTTTGCCTAAGGCCCCACCCATCGCAACGATTTCTTTAATGTGTGGCATTACTTCGGGGTAGGTCTTAAATAAGAGCGCAATGTTGGTATAGGCTCCCGTTGGCACTAACGTAATCGGTTGTTCAGCAGCCATGATGTAGTCACGGAGCGCTTCAACGGCTGTTTCTGGTAATGGTTCCGCAAGGTCAGTCGGGAAGTCGTAACCCGGCATTCCTGAAACACCGTGAATTCGGACGGCATCTTCAAACGGTTTGATCAGCGGTTGGGCAGCCCCACCCGCTACGGGAACGTCACTGTTAAAGAAGCGCGTTAGTTTGAGCGCATTCAGCGTCGTTTTGTCGACCGTCACATTGCCGGCGACCGTTGTAATTAATTGTAAGTCCAAGTCAGGATGATTTAACGCAAAGGTAATTGCGGCGGCATCATCAATACCAGGGTCAGTGTCCATGATAATCTTTGTTGACATGTTCATTCCTCCAATTAAATT
Organism: Lactiplantibacillus sp. YT640; assembly: GCF_049745435.1. Classification (NCBI taxonomy): domain Bacteria; kingdom Bacillati; phylum Bacillota; class Bacilli; order Lactobacillales; family Lactobacillaceae; genus Lactiplantibacillus; species Lactiplantibacillus sp. YT640. The sequence goes on along the minus strand of NZ_JBMNVY010000012.1, from coordinate 22,889 downwards.
GACGTGCTTGAAATTAGTTCTATTTTAGCATACTACGGGCAATGAATTCGATTGCAATTGTGAAGGGTTTGACGTAGCATGACAGTAAATACAGTTAACGATGGAGGAACGGATTATGAGTCAACCACGGGTCATCTTAATTACGGGCGCATCTTCGGGGATCGGTAAAGCAACTGCTTTGAAGTTACAAGCTCAGGGGAACATTGTGTACGGAGCCGCACGGCGGATTGAAAAAATGACGGATTTAGCAGCGGCTGGAGTGCACGTTTTAAAAGTCGACGTGACGGATGAAGCGACGTTAATCGCGGCTGTCAAGACGATTCAGGTCGAACAGGGGCGCATTGATGTCCTAATCAACAATGCGGGGTATGGCTCATACGGTTCCTTGGAAGACGTTCCGGTCGCAGAAGGCGAGTACCAATTCAAGGTCAATGTCTTTGGTGTGATGCGGTTGACACAATTAGTTTTACCGTTGATGCGGGCACAACATCGTGGTCGGATCATTAATGTTTCTTCAATTGGGGGAAAGATCTATCAGCCTTTAAGTGCTTGGTATATGGGGACCAAACACGCAATTGAAGGGATGAGCGATTCGTTACGGATGGAAGTCGCACCATTTGGTATAGATGTTGTCATCGTTGAACCTGGTGGAATCAAGACTGAATGGGCTGGTATTGCGGAAAAAAAGCTGTTGGCAGTTTCCGGTGAGACAGCCTATCATGAACAAGCCGTTAAGGTCGGTGCGATGCTGTCATTGTTCGATCAGTTTGCTTCCAATCCGGGAGTGATTGCTAAACTGATGGTTCGCGCTGTCAATGATGTGAAGCCCAAGACTCGCTATCACGCAGGTATGGGCGCGGGGGTCTCATTAACGGCTCGTCAGTGGTTGAGTGATCGTCAGTTTGACCGCATGATGAACTCAGCCGTCAATGGTGCGGCTAAGCTGTCAAAAGTTACGCGGCGTAAGGACCGGCGAACCGGGAGTCGGCATTATCGGCATGGAAAAATACCCGCTGATAATAATTAATCTGAATAATGATGCTAAGAAGCGAGCCCAACGATCACAGTTGTTATTGTGGTAGGGGTTCGCTTCTTTATTTCAAGTCTAAACTTTAAGCTTCCCCCATGTAGCATGGGAGAGATAGGGTCTCGTTAGTTATTATTTTAGCTGGTGCTTGGATGATGACAAGCAGGTGGATTCTTGTTCGGCAGCAATGATCGTCCTATTCCGACCTCCGGGGCTGGGTGACAATTGCCGGAACGTAAGCCGACATCGATTTGAGCCCGTGCACAAACCCGCCCGGTCTCAAATACGAGTCTTATTCTAAGCCGGAAGTAGCCCACTTCCGACTAAGAATAATTTGGCTACTGAGCATTGTCACCCAGCCCCTCCGGTCGGTAAGCCGCTCGAATGGCTGATGAACGGCCACTTAACTTGGTATAATTGGTCGCTGACTATTTTGATAATGGAGCCTTAAACTAGAGGTTAGGGTTACATTAACCACTTTGTTGAAACGTTTGATTACTACTATGGTGATTCCGAAATAGTAAGCTATCACAATGTCACTTTCTGCCTGACAGTTGCTCGACAAAATTACTGTTTATGAAGAACAATGATGAGTCCAATAAAAGTTGAGTGCCTCACCGTCAGCCATTCGAATACTATCCCGACTGGAAGGCGTTTCTGACAATGCCCAGTGGTGAAATTTCACTTAGCAAGCGTCTTGTTCTTGGTTAGTGAAAGGCCAGTATTTGAGACGTGGTGTTTCGACTTAAATCTGTGCCCACCACGTTCCGGCAATTGGCAGAAATGCCTGGAAGTCGGTGTAGGACGAACTAACCAAACATGTTTACGCTAACCCGAACTTTTCCAGCGGGCCTAAGCTGGCTGCTTTGGACTTAGGTTTGCACCGCCATTATAGCTTCGTCATCACCGCCGTTAGCGTAGTCGTTGCGGTGGTCATCGCGGGATCGTCCACGGGGTGGTAGGTGATGGTGAGGTTGGGAAATTCTTCGATAATGGGAATCAGCGTTTGCCATTGGGGTAGGTCTGGCTGGTCGGCTTCGGGAACGTCCCAGTTGTTTTGCCGCCAGCTTAAATAACGTTGTTCGCTAATAACCGCCGCCACTTGTTCAGTTGTGGTGTGAACATGAACGGGTAAATCATGACGTTTCAACGTGGCGAGTGCGGTGGTCAGAGCACTCAAGGCCAGTGAAGTTTCGGTATGTCCGTAGCCACCGTCGTTTAGCGCCTTTTGATGGTCAGCGTATCGCAGAATGACGACCCAGGCAGCGGGGGTTGTTGCGGTGATGTTGGTCGATTGGTGGTTGGTACTTGCAAGGTAAAGATGAATCGTAGCCATTGTTGGGGCCTCCTTAGTTGTAATGATAATCCATTGAGTGGTTCATCTAATAGTTTCGTAAAAACTAGCCAGCTTCATTTTAAATTAATGAATAACTTTAACATGAAACTACAATAGTTACAAAATTTAGTGAATTGTCAGTGCGTATTACTATGATTTTTGGCGGATTATGCTACGATTAAATACATGGATAATTAAGAAGTTATTAAGTAATAAAGGTGAGCACTGGAGGTTAGCATGCAGACATTAATACAGACGTTTATGGATCGACGCGGGGATTTGCTGACTGCGCTATGGCAACACTTGGGGATTTCATTAGCATCATTAGTCATCGCAATGGTAATTGCGATTCCGTTGGCTATTTGGGTCGTTCGACGACCACGGTGGGCCGAGGGATTGTTACAGCTCACGAGTGTCTTACAGACGATTCCGTCTTTGGCACTGTTAGGGTTATTGATTCCGTTAGTTGGGATTGGAACGGTGCCAGCAGTAATTGCGCTGGTGATCTATGCTTTACTGCCAATTTTTCAAAATACTTATTTGGGTATCTCAGAAATTGACGCCTCAATTGAAGAGGCCGCCGATGCCTTTGGGATGTCACGAATGCGTAAGTTGTTTAAAGTTGAACTACCCATTGCCCTACCACAGATCATTGCTGGGATTCGGACCGCGCTCGTCTTAATTATTGGGACGGCTACTTTGGCCGCTTTGATTGGTGCTGGGGGTCTCGGGACCTTTATCATGCTCGGTATTGACCGTAATGATACCTCGTTATTATTGATTGGGGCTATCTCATCAGCATTGTTAGCAATTCTGCTGAGTGCGCTCGTTCGGTGGTTTCAAACGGCTAAACCACGCCACGCCTTAATCGTCTTTGTCGGTATTTTAGCTTTACTAGGTGGTGGCGGGGCTTATAGTGTTTATGCCAATCGAGTTGAAACAATTACGATTGCAGGTAAACTCGGTTCCGAACCAGAAATCTTGATTAATATGTATAAGCAGCTGATTGAAGCTGAAGATGAGCATGTTCATGTGACGCTCAAGCCTAACTTTGGCAAGACCACGTTCTTATTCAGCGCGTTAAAGAATAATCAGGTTGATATTTATCCTGAATTTACTGGCTCGGTGCTGGAGACCTTAGTTAAGGGAAATAACCCAGCTGGTCAAACAGCTAATCAGACCTATCAGCTCGCCAAACAGCGCCTCGCTAAACAGGAACAAATGACTTACTTGAAGCCGATGCAGTATAACAATACGTACGCATTGGCAGTGACTAAGAAATTTCAACAAGAACATCATTTGAAGACAATCAGCGACTTAACGCAAGTTGAATCGATTCTGAAACCCGGAATGACCCTAGAGTTTATTGATCGTAATGATGGCTTAAAAGGAATCAAGAAGACTTATGGGTTAGACGTGACTGCCAAGTCGATGGAGCCGGCGCTACGCTATGAAGCCATCAGTAAGGGGAAAATCAACTTGGTAGATGCCTATGCGACGGATAGTGAATTACGGCAGTATCACTTGGCCTTATTGAAGGATAACAAGCACTTCTTCCCAACGTATCAAGGGGCACCGTTGATGAAGACGAACTTTGCCAACAAACATCCTAAGGTCGTTAAAGCGTTGAATAAGTTAGCAGGAAAGATTTCAGAAACTGATATGCAAGAAATGAACTATGAAGTCAATGTTAAGAAGCAGTCCGCTTCGACGGTTGCACATCGCTATCTTGTGAAGCACGGCTTATTGAAGGAGGGACGTTAAATGACAACGGCAATTGAATTTCAACACGTCCAGAAAGACTTTAATGGGCAGACCGTGATTCCCGACCTTAATTTAACGATTGACCAGGGTGAGCTATTTGTTTTGGTAGGGACTTCTGGGAGTGGCAAAACGACGTCACTTAAAATGATCAACTGCTTAGAGCCACTGACGGCTGGTAAAATCCTAGTTAATGGTACTGATACAACCACGATACCAGTCCGAAGTCTACGGTGGCAAATGGGGTATGTCTTACAGCAAATTGCCTTGTTCCCAACGATGACGGTGGCGCAAAATATCGCCGTGATTCCAGAAATGAAAGGGACAGCTAAGAAGGAAATTAATCAAACGATTGATGAGCTATTGGCGGAAGTTGGCCTCGATCCAAAGGAATACCGTGACCGGATGCCGTCAGAATTATCCGGTGGTGAGCAGCAACGCATCGGTATCTTACGGGCGATTGCGGCGCAACCAGATATTGTTTTGATGGATGAACCATTTAGTGCGTTAGACCCCATCTCGCGGCAACAATTGCAAGACTTGGTCTTACGGCTACACGCCCGCTATCACAACACGATCGTCTTCGTGACGCATGATATGAATGAGGCGTTGAAGTTGGGTGATCGGATCGGTGTCATGCAACACGGTCAGTTAATACAAGTCGATACGCCGGCTGCTCTGGCTCAGCATCCAGTGAACGACTTTGTGCGGAACTTCTTTGGCGCGAGCCGAGCTAAAAATGTCTATGATGTCTACGTTGGGCGTGTAGGGCTTATTCAGGGTTATCTCACAGAAGAACCCAGTGTTGCGAGTGGTCGGATTCAATCGTTAGACGTTCAAGCCACGTTACGCACCGCCTTTACGGCATTGACAGATCACGATTATGTGGCGGTCACGGAAGAAAATCGGGTTGTTGGCTATTTGGATCGCCAACGAATCGTGGCTTACTTGAGTCAACATGAAGAAGTATCTTAATCGTCAATTAAGGATGAATCAGTTACACTAGGTTGTGATAATTGATGGTCGCTAATGAATTTAAGGAGGAATTTCGAATGGCGGAACAGTACGATGTTGTTGTGATTGGTGGCGGACCAGCCGGCAATGCCATGGCTAGCGGATTAAAGGCCCAGGGCAAGACAGTGTTGATCGTTGAAGCGGATCTGTGGGGCGGCACTTGTCCTAACCGCGGTTGTGACCCTAAGAAAATCCTGTTAAGCGCCGTCGAAGCGCGACAAGCGGCGCAACATTTACAAGGGCAGGGCCTGATTGGCGCGCCCAAAATTGATTGGCCAGCACTGATGGCGCATAAACGAGGCTATACGGATGGCATCAACGATGGGACGTTGAACGGACTAACGGGGCAAGATATTGCGACGTTACATGGCCAAGCACACTTTCAATCCGACAATCAGTTAGCGGTCGGGGATCGAGTAGTCAGTGCGACTGATTACGTGATTGCCACTGGTCAGCGTCCGGCGATTCTACCGATTACCGGGCACGAATACTTTAAGACGAGCACTGACTTCTTAGATTTGGACCAGATGCCTAAACGCGTGACATTTGTAGGTGGTGGCTACGTAGGCTTTGAATTGGCGACGATTGCGAATGCCGCTGGCGCTGATGTGCACGTGATTCATCATAATGACCGCCCGTTAAAAGCTTTTGATGCAGATTTGGTTAAGGATTTGATGGCCGCAATGACAGCTGATGGAATCACGTTTGACTTGAATACGGATGTCCAAGCAATTACTAAAACGGCGACCGGTCTACAATTGACAGCTGATAATTTCGAGCTGACAACGGATCTGGTCATCAGCTCAGCGGGACGGATTCCGAACGCGGACCAGTTAGGTCTAGCCAACGTGGGCGTTACCTTTGATCGGCATGGGATTCAAGTCAACGATCATTTGCAGACGGCCAACCCGCACATTTATGCCATTGGGGATGTCAGCGATACACCGGTACCGAAGTTAACGCCAGTTGCAGGTTTTGAAGCGCGTTATCTGGTCGGTGAGTTGACGCATCCCGGCGCAGCCATAAAGTATCCCGTTGTGCCAACGCAGGTTTTTGCAGCGCCCAATTTAGCGCAAGTCGGGATCAGCGCGGCCGTGGCGACTGAGCATCCAGATGAGTATCGTGTCAATACACTTGATATGACGAAGTGGTTCACTTATTACCGCTTTGGCGCACAACAAGCCCAAGCTAAAGTAGTGGTTGCTAAAGCGAGTGGGCAGGTTGTGGGTGCTACCCTTCTAAGTGATGTTGCCGACGAGATGATTAACTACTTCACGTTGTTAATTGAAAAACACGTGACTTTACCAGATTTACAACGGTTGGTATTGGCTTACCCAACGCCGGCTAGTGACTTACAATATTTGTATTAATGTGTGGTTGAATTAAATCAAAGTCCAGCTATTCAGCTTAACTGAATATGTCAGCACTAACGGAGTGACCAGGAATGACCGGTCACTCTTTTTTTGTTTGACCGGCGTTTGGAGTGGAATACGAAGGCCAAATGATGTCGCAAACAGACGGTCGTCATTTTCGTTGTGCGACTATCTTGGCGTGTAAGTACTGTGAAAAAATGTCAAAATTGTAGCTCGTCGCGGTGGCACTAATGTTAGCAAATTAATTATTTTATAGAACTAGAAGCGATCGCTTAAATGCTACGATGCTTGCTATGGCAGTATCGAACTGTGACATAGTACAAACTAGTTTTAAAGTAAATTCAATTGTGCAAAATTTAATTTATGCAAATCTATTCACAAAACGGTCGCGACATGGTATGATTCAATCATCAATTATGATAGCGTTTTCATAAAACTGTTATGACTAAGGAGTGACACACCATGACCGACAAGTACATTATGGCAATTGACGAAGGGACAACCAGTACCCGCGCCATTATCTTTGACCATGCGGGCCATAAAGTGGCCGACTCACAACGGGAATTTCCACAATATTTCCCGCAGCCGGGCTGGGTCGAACATAATGCCAATGAAATCTGGAATGCTGTCTTGTCTACTATTGCGAATGCCTTCATTGAATCGGGAATCAAACCCGCTCAAATTAGTGGTATTGGAATTACGAATCAACGGGAAACAACCATCGTTTGGGACAAGCAAACTGGCTTGCCAATCTATAACGCAATCGTGTGGCAATCACGGCAAACCGCGCCGATTGCTGAGAAGCTGGTTAAAGATGGCTATGGTGATTTGATTCATCAACATACGGGACTCGTCACAGACGCTTACTTCTCGGCAACTAAAATTCGCTGGATCTTAGACCACGTGAAGGGGGCCCAAGAACGAGCTGAAAAGGGTGAATTACTCTTTGGAACGATCGATACGTGGCTCCTATGGAAACTTACCGGTGGGGCCACCCACGTGACGGATTATTCCAATGCCAGTCGGACGATGCTCTTCAATATTCATGATTTGAAGTGGGACGACCAGATTTTGCAATTATTAAATATTCCAGCGGCGATGTTGCCAGAAGTTCGCACTAATTCTGAAGTTTATGGCAAGACCAAGGACTACCATTTCTTTGGGTCGGAAGTTCCAATTAGTGGGATGGCTGGTGATCAACAAGCGGCCTTGTTTGGTCAACTGGCGTTTGAACCGGGAACCGTGAAGAATACTTACGGGACTGGGGCTTTTATCGTGATGAACACCGGTGAAAAACCCCAATTATCCGATAATAACCTATTGACCACGATCGGTTACGGCATCAACGGTAAAGTGTACTACGCCTTGGAAGGGTCAATTTTCGTTGCCGGTTCAGCGATTCAGTGGTTGCGTGATGGGATTCGCCTGGTTGAAAGCGCTCCTGATTCTGAACGGGCGGCGCGCGAATCGCATAATGAAAATGAAGTCTATGTGGTTCCGGCCTTTACTGGTTTAGGGGCACCATATTGGGACTCTGAAGCACGTGGCTCAGTCTTTGGCTTGACGCGTGGCACGACTCGTGAAGATTTTATTAAAGCAACCTTGCAAGCATTGGCTTACCAAACGCGGGACGTGGTTGAAACAATGAAGAAAGATTCCGGTATTGAGATTCCAGTATTAAAAGTTGACGGTGGCGCTGCTCGTAATGACTGGTTGATGCAATTTCAGGCGGATATCTTGGATACGCAAATTATGCGGGCTGCTAATCTGGAAACGACAGCGCTTGGTGCTGCCTTCTTAGCCGGGCTTAGCGTTGGTTATTGGCAGGATTTGGAAGAATTAAAAGCGTCGTATAAGCCCGGCACGAGTTTTGACCCTGAGATGGGGCCAGCTGAACGGACGAACTTATACGAGGGATGGCAGGCAGCGGTCAAAGCGACCCAAGTCTTTAAGCACACCCCATACCACGCAGGAAAATAGAGGAGGACAACAACATGGCATTTTCAGCAACGACGCGTCAACAAAATATTGAACGCTTACAAAATGAAACGTTAGATTTACTCGTTATCGGTGGTGGGATTACCGGTGCCGGTGTCGCCATTCAATCAACTGCAATGAACATGAAGACCGGGTTGATCGATATGCAAGACTTTGCAGAAGGGACTTCATCACGGTCGACGAAACTGGTCCATGGGGGCATTCGCTACTTAAAGACGTTTGACGTGGGGGTAGTTGCCGATACCGTTAAAGAACGGGCGGTTGTCCAGGGGATTGCGCCACACATTCCTAAGCCCGACCCAATGTTATTGCCGATTTATGATGAGACGGGAGCGACCTTCGACCTCTTTTCTGTCAAAGTGGCGATGGATCTGTATGATAAGCTCGCCGAAGTTAAAGATCCTAAATTCACCAATTATACCCTTTCACGCGAGGAAGTCTTACAACGGGAACCACAGCTGAACCCTAAACATTTAGTTGGTGGCGGTGTTTACCTTGATTTTCGGAATAATGATGCGCGCCTAGTGATTGAAAACATTAAGAAGGCTCACGAAAATGGTGGGATTATGGCAAGTCATGTGAAGGCGACCGGCCTCTTACATGATGATGATGGCCGGATCAATGGTATCACCGCTGAAGACTTATTGACTGGTGCATCGTTCGAGATTCATGCCCGAATCGTCATCAATACGACCGGTCCATGGTCAGACACGATTCGTAAGATGGACCATACTGAAAAGTATCAATCCCAGATGCGGCCAACCAAGGGTGTACATTTAGTCGTTGACGCTGAGAAACTCCCAGTGCCACAACCAACCTATTTTGATTCTGGTGATCAAGATGGCCGGATGATCTTCGTGGTGCCACGTGAAAACAAGACGTATTTCGGAACGACTGATACGGATTATCATGGTGATCTGAAACACCCGACCGTTACGCAAGAAGATGTTGACTACTTGTTGGAAATCGTCAACCGTCGCTTTCCAACTGCTAAAATCACCTTAGATGATATTGAGGCTAGTTGGGCCGGATTGCGGCCACTGATTGCCGCTAACGGTAGTTCCGATTATAACGGTGGTAATTCAGGGAAAATCAGTGATAAGAGCTTCAAGGAAGTTATCAAGGTTGTTGATCAGTTTGAAAGTCAGGAAGCCAGTCGTGAAGATGTCGAAAGTGTCCTGAATGACTTGGAAACTTCCTTGGCAGAGGACAAACTCAGTCCGTCAGCGGTGTCACGCGGTAGTTCGTTGACTAGTAGTCCAGACGGGCTGTTGACCCTTGCTGGTGGGAAGATTACTGATTACCGTAAAATGGCTGCGGGTGCCATGGCGCTGATTGCCAAGATTTTAGCAGATAAGTATGATGCCCACTTTAATGAAATCAATTCGAAGAACCTCCCCGTTTCTGGTGGCGATATTGATCCGCACAACGTGGATGCAACGATTGCATTTTATGCTAAACAAGGGACGGATAATGGTTTGACGAATGATGAAGCGTTGCGGATTGCAAATATGTACGGTTCCAATGCTGCGCGGGTCTTTAGTTTGATTGGTAAAGTTGAACCGACGCATGGTCTGAGTTTAGCCGAAACGATTAGCTTACGTTATGCTTTGGATGAAGAAATGACCCTGACGCCAGTCGACTACTTGCTGCGGCGCACTAATCACTTGTTATTCATGCGAGATACGCTGGATGGCTTAAAGGATGGCGTCATAGCGACAATGGCCGATTACCTTGGTTGGGATGCTGCAACGGTCAAAGCACAAACCGAATTATTGAATCAGACGATTGCTGAATCGGACTTAACAGCACTGAAGCAGGGCTAAGGAATGGGGTGGTCATGATGAAAGATCCATTAGCACTACAATTGTTGGGGGAATTTCTCGGGACCTTTATCTTGATTCTGTTAGGTGATGGGGTTGTAGCTGGGGTAACGCTCAATAAATCCAAAGCGCAAAATGCGGGCTGGGTCGCGATTACCTTAGGTTGGGGATTTGCAGTCACGATGGGCGTCTATGCGTCCAGCTTTATGAGCCCCGCACATCTTAATCCAGCGGTCTCACTAGGAATGGCAGTGGCCGGTAAGTTCCCATGGGCCTACGTGATTCCATATAGTGCGGCTCAGATTGCTGGTGGGGTGATTGGTGGCCTCGTGGTTTGGTTGCACTACTACCCACACTGGCAAGCAACTAAGGATGCTGGCGCGATTCTCGGCATTTTTGCAACCGGTCCTGGTATCCGGCGATATTTCTGGAACTTTATCAGTGAAGTGATTGGAACGTTCGTCCTAGTCTTTGGCTTGTTAGCCTTCACGAAAGGCCAATTTACGGCGGGATTGAACCCGATTGTTGTCGGAATTCTGATTATCGCTATCGGGCTGTCTCTGGGTGGAACGACCGGGTATGCAATTAACCCGGCCCGGGATTTAGGTCCCCGCATTGCGCACGCGGTATTGCCCATCGCCAATAAAGGAACTTCTGATTGGGCCTACAGTTGGGTGCCAATCGCTGGACCATTGGTTGGTGGCGCGTTAGGCGCACTGTTGTTTAATGTATTGCCATAATTTTATGACTGATTTGATATAAACCGTGAGGACTGTTGGAATTGACAACGGTCCTCACGGTTTTATTTGTGAGTAATGGTTGAAATTCATGCTTTCATTAACTGAGTAAAACGGCAATAGATAAGCAGACTAAGACGTCGAATACCGTCACCAATACCATTGACAATCAAGCGACCATCACGGTACATCATTACATGACCGATTCTACTGATAAAGTTGCTCCTGATGAAACAGTCAAAGTTGGTTACGGGAAAGCTTATGATGTTACTAAGCAGGTCAAAACGATAACTGGATATAAGCGTAATGCCACATTGGATGAACATACCCGTGGCACTGCTAGCAAGACTACCAAAGAAGCCGTGATGTATTATGATCCGTTGCCATACAACATTCATGTCAATTACTTGTTAACGGATGGGCAGAAGCTGGACGAATTGGATGTCACTGGTCTATATGGTGATACTTACACGACTGAGGCAACTGATTTCGAAGATTTGTACACAGTTGATACTGATCGCTTACCGACGAATGCCCAGGGAACGGTAACGGAAAAGCCAACAACGGTCAATTATTATTACCAACCAACGACTGGGCAGTGGGTTGACGTTGGTAATCAAAGTAGTGTTTTAGTACGACAAGATACGAAGCATAATGTCCGTTCTGTCTCGCAGATTTATGCCAACGATAGTGGCTTTACGGTCAAATATAATCAGGATGCTGCTCAAGTTGCGATTGCGGCTAGTGATACAAACGGTACCCAAGATAACAGCTTAGTCTTTGATTATAATTCGAAGTATACGTTTGAATTATCTAAGAATGAGACTGTCACTTTTAAGGTTGATGATCAAGGCCAAGTGACTGCGACTAGAGTGTTAGGCGCAGAGCAAACGGTCACGACTTTTGATAAAAGTGGTCAGCTTAAGACAGTGACCACGGTGACTAACGCGAATGGCACTAAGAGTCAGCAGACCAACACGGTTGACGGGTTGAAATCAATGGTGACTGGCGAACAATACGACTTAGGATTGTTGAATGGGTTGAAAGTTACCGCACAAAAAGAAATCAATCCGAGTCAAGCAGCAACGACTGAGTCCAAGACAACGACTGATACTAGTCAGTCTGGTAGTAATCAGTCGACAAGTACGACAGCGACTGACCAAACTGAGACTAATGAATCAACAGCTGGTAGTTCGACCAACGCAACGAACGCGTCCAGTAGTGTCGATGCAAGTTCAGCGAATAGTCAAGGCGACACTGAGGCTACAAGCCAGTCGGGTACTAGTGCAAGTGCTGATTCAAAGACGGATAGTAGTGCGGCATCAAGCACTAGTCAAACTACTGACGGTGAAACAACCAATACCGATGATACGACCACTGGAACAACTACTGACAGTGGACTGGGTTTCAAGTCACCATTTACTGAGGATCAAAACACAAGTAGTGCACTGGGCAGCGCCCAAACTTCGAGCAGTCTCAATAGTGATACGAGTGCAGCGGTACAAGCATTGATTGCAGAACCCAATTCCACGCCGGTTGTCTTGGGTGAGGACGCTTCTTTTGAGGAAGGCGTGCCAGTCAATGATCCGGTATTCAGTAATGATGAAGGGGTTTCGCCGAACAACAATCCAAGCAGCGCAGCAACGCCCCTTGCGCAAGCTACGAATACCCGGGCGCGTCTGACTCAAAATGGCAAACTGTTATATGAAGGAACGCTGCAGGCTGATCAAGGGGAACAGAACCTTTATGTGTCGCCAGATACAACCGTTGAAGTTGATGGTGGGGCCGATGGTGACGGCTTTTACCTAGATACCTATGATGGTGATAAGGGAATGGCCTATACATTGGGTTCAGGCTATGCGTGGGCAGCCGAAAACAATGATGTGACTGCGGCACCAGCAAGTAGTGCGACGACCAGCTCTGAGAGTGCTGCCAGTGAGTCGAGCACTAATAGTAGTGATAGTAGCCGTACAGCTTCAAGTGCGGCCGACCATTCGACTAGTTCGGCAAGTATTAGTGATGCGAGCCAATCAAGTCATTCAACTAGCTCAAGTGAAAATAGTCGTTCAGAAAGCTCATCAAGCTCAAGTACGACCGGTGATTCGGCTGACGCGGATAAACAGGCCGCAGCTCGTTCCAGCCAAACTCAGTCGAATAGTGTTAATGGTAGCAGTCAAGCAGTAGGCTCTAGCACGGTCACTAGTCAATCGTCAGTACCAACTAAAGCTAATACGAAGCAGGCTTCATCCACGCCAACGACCAAGGCTAACCGAGCAACTGTCGTAGCCGCTACCAGTTCTACAGCGCCACGGCAGTCGCGGGCTACGACGGCAAGTGCGTCAGTTCCAAGTGTAACCTCAGCAAGTGCTGCGGCGGCAAGTCGTGCTAAGCAACGATCGGCGTTCAAGAAGCAACATCCAATCTTGAACCAAATTTTGCCTAAAACGAACTCCGCGGTCGCGACCTGGTTGGTCTGGCTAGGAGTGGGTTTATTGATACTCACGGTAGCGATTACGATGGTTATTAAGAAACGAGGGCGTGACTAATATGATAAAATTACGCCAGGTTCTTAAAAAAATCCTCATTGGCCTAATGGTGTTTGTTCTAGTTTTCACGGCTTTTTCCAGCTCGGTCGACACAGTCTCCGCACATCGCCGTGGTGTGACCCACACTCGGAAGCATAAGGTGCGACATAGCGCTAGTGGTCACGCCAAGAAGTCTCATCGTGCACATCGCAAAGCTAAGCGCAGAGTCGTCCACCGTAAAGCACCGCATCGGCGGAAAGTTGCGGTAAGGCATAAGAAAAAAACGCCAAAGCGTCATAAAAAGGCGCATAAGAAGAAGGCCGTTAAGAAACATAAGAAGTCGCACAAGAAGTCACACAAGAAGAAAGCGGCCAAGAAACATAAGAAGTCGCACAAGAAGAAGTCTTCTAAGAAGCATGGCAAGTCGCACAAGAAAAAATCTTCGAAGAAGCACGGCAAGTCCAATAAGAAAAAGTCTTCCAAGAAACACGGCAAGTCGCACAAGAAGAAGTCTTCTAAGAAGCACGGCAAGTCCAATAAGAAAAAGTCTTCCAAGAAACATGGCAAGTCCAGTAAGAAGAAGTCTTCCAAGAAACATGGCAAGTCGCACAAGAAGAAATCTTCCAATAAGAAGAAATCTTCCAAGAAGCATGGTAAATCCAGTAAGAAGAAATCATCTAAGAAGCACGGCAAGTCTAACAAGAAAAAATCTTCGAAAAAGCATGCATCCAAAGGTAGTGCTGTAATTGCCACGCTTAGTCGTAAGACCGGTATCAGTAAAGGCATCATTTCGCTTTTGACGGATCTAGTTGGGTATAATGATATTTATACCATGATTACGGGAAAAGATGCCGCTACCGGTAAGAAGCGCTCGCGGTTGGTAGGAGCGGCTTGGACAGCCTTGAACTTTGTGCCTGTCTCGAAAGTCGCTAAGTTAGCAAAGGCCGCGAAGGTTCTGGCAACTGCTAAGAAGGCCGAGAAAGTTGCGAAGAATGGTGGCCGGATCAAACGGGCCGCCCGAGCAACTAAACTGGCGACAAAGCGAGCGGCCGAGAAACTAGCTAAACGAAAGCCCGCCAAAAAGACTGCGAAAAAGGCAGCTGAGAAGGCTCGTAAAGCTAAAAAGGTCAAGACTGCCAAAAAAGCTAAGCATCAACAGGCAAAGCCCAAAAAGACTTCCCATGGCACGAAGCATAAAACGACCAAGAAGCAGCAGAAGCGATATAACAAGAAAAAAGCTGCGGGCAAGGCTAGGAAAGCTTCGTATGCACGGAAAAAGGGCGGTACTAAAAAGAAGCCGGGCAAGCGTAAGGGTGCTAAAGCTAAGACTACAAAACGAAAGGCTAAGAATAAGGTAAAAAAGGACCATAAGGCTAAGAAAGCCAGTGGGGCTAAAGGGTTTAATATTGACGAAATTCATCCCAAATTAAAAACAGAGCCAGATACTGCATTCTTTTGGTCTGGTAGAACAGATGGCGTTGGTGGAGCTGACATAGCGGCTGATGTAGCTAAAAGTAAAGGTGGCGTTACTTTAGAATCAACAATAGGAAATAAAAATATTAAAATGCCAGAATGGGACTTTAATAAACCTGAGTCAATGAAAGCTTGGGATTTGGCTTCTGGTTCGTATGCAGAACAAGTTTCTGGTGAAGTTCGTGCGGTAGTTGGTTCAGAGTTGAGAAAAGGGAATATTTGGGAAAACGTTGAGCTACCTAGATTAAAAAATAATCCTAAAGTAACGAAAATAACAACGATTGATCCTAAAACAGGAATTGAAAAAATAATTTTTGAGAGGAAGTAAGTTAAATGAAAATTACAGGTAGTAGTTCACATGTGAAATTTGATTTGGAGAATGAGTATGCGGTGAAGGCAGAGGGAGAAATGTTAGTGGGAGGTCAATTTGTTGTATTCAAAGATTCTATGAAGAATTGGGAACCGCCACATGAAGATGAAAAGCTTTCCGAAGCTGAAGTACAAGAAATTATTCAACAGGTAAAACAGAATACAAATGAAAACACAGTACAAATTTCATTTGAATAAAAAAGTATTAGAATTAGAGTAATCGGTTAATTCTGTGAGGTAAAACAACTTTTAACGAAGGAATTAGGTTTTTAATACGCTATTTTGCTAGATTTTGAGGGCGAAGTAGAAAAGATTTTAAAGAACAGATTCAAATGCTAAAGCAAACGATGGGCATGTTATGCTGAAAAGGCTCGAGGAACAAGTTAAAGTGCTAGCTATTTAGTGAGTTCCTCGGGCACCAACAAACTGACTTTCTTTATAGTGTTTTATGGATTAGAAGAGTCATTTTTCTCATTTTCTTCCGCTTCTTGTAGAAGCAGAAGCAAACAAAATAGTTCGGTTGAAGATCCAGAACGTTGATGAAATTACGCGTTCTGGACTTTTAGACTGTTACCAGTATTAATCAAGGTATCATTTCATGTCTAACGGATCTAGTTAGGTATAATGATATTTATACCATGATCACGGGGAAAGATGCCGCTACCGGTTACAACTTGGTCACGGGGACACGATGATACTTTGCTTAGGGTCCGCGATGGTAAAATAACTGATGGTGGTATTAATAGTCGACCAGTTCCTGCTATGAAAGATGGAATGCATAAAGTTTCTTGGTATATCAAGAATGGAGTGAAGTTACCTTGACAAAAAGATTAAGTGAACAGGAAAGTTACTTTTCAATGTCTGAGTTTTTGGAATCCTACTATTGGGCTAGTAGAGACGATGATCTTGGAAGTCTATTGGGGAGTGTCACACTTTGGAGTGATGATGGGGAATTGTTTGATCAGGCAATTGCGGAAGACTGGCATGCTTTCTTTAGCGACGTGAGCAACGAAAATCACACTGTGTTTGAGAGCTTTCAAGCCGTCAAGCAGTTTGTGAATGAATATTTGCCGGATATCGCAGCAACGACACCAGTATCAGGAAGCTTGACATATAACATTAGAATAATTTGTGAGATGACAGAATCTCAACGAAATCAGGAACCCGTGTGGCAAAATTGGGTCGCGGCTGTTAATTGGATTACGAATCCTAATGTTGTGCCAGTCAATGAATCGCCCTTTCTTAAAACGGGGCAATCATTGCCTAATCCAAAGGAAAAGGGTTTTCGGCAAAATCAATTTCCAATTGCCAAGGTTTTGCCAGCGCCACGACCAGAAATTCCGATGGGGCCCAGTCTGGAAAAGGTGAACTTGACACAGTCGTATTATGCGTTTGTGAAATTTTTACAGCATTATTATCAGGTTAGTGATGATAGTGAATTGGGTAATTTTTTGCAGCAAAATAGAGCTATCAGTGAAAATAATGAAGAATATCGCTATTGGAAGGGGAAGTTTTCGAGATGCTCTGGTAATAAAAAGCTATTAGATATTTTGAAGGCCTTCTTAATGGTAAGGGATTATTTTGAAATTGAATTTCCGGACAATGCACTGCATACGCATCCTGTACGTAAATTGAGTTGTAATCTCTGGAAGGCAGCGTATCTGCCACACAGCCAACGTATTCAGACTGAGGTTTGGCAGAATTGGTTAACGGCAGTTCATCAAGTAATAGAGTAAGTGACAATGTCATTTGATAATCAGTTGAGTTCTCAATTTAAAGATCAAGAGGATAGTTATAATGCGATTATTTTGTTGTATGATTATAGCTATGATAAAGAACAAGTTGTTAGGAAAATTGCTACAGGTGAGAACTATCGTATTAATTACATAGGAACAGTAATTTATGAAGATGAATAACTAAAATAACATACATCGCACTGTTTTAGTTAGGGTCTCCGGTAGCTAGTGGTGATGAAGTAATGTTAAGAATCTAGCTTATTTGAGAATTGATATTTTCCTGAATTTTAAACTTGAGTTCAATCTCGAATTGTCAAATCAAGTGTAACACCCTCGAGTCATTCTTAAATAGTGGGCTGATTAATATCTGTAGAGCCATCCATTGATGGCTGATGGGCAAGTGTTTGCCGTGGCCAGTATTTCAAAGCATCTTTGATAGTTTGAATTCTAGTGATAGTTAAGGCTTGTATGCACGGACTTTCCTTATAGAATAAACTCCCTGATTTACTATGACTTATTTATTTGGAGGAGCGTCTGGCTAATGGGTAAAATGAATTAGTCAGTAGAAATAACTGGTATCCGATGAGAAATAATTGCCGGGTACCGGTTATTTTTTAAGAAAATATTGAAGGAGTTTCAAGCTAACCCAAATAATTTTGGATTTGAGACACCTTCAGCTAATAGAAATCATAAATATGAACAATAAAAAGGAGAAGAAAAAACAATGAAAATATTAAATGTTTTTGATGCAGTAAGGGATGGCACGTTTCAAGACTTTAAAAATTTTTATGAAGGAAATATTAATGTGATTAGTGGAAACTTGGATTTGAATTTATTATGTATGGCAGTTACTAATGATAAAAATCCAGAAGAAAAACTTCAAATAATAAAGTTCTTATTTGCTGAAGGAATAGATGTGAATTATGCTACACAAAAAGAAAAACGAAATGCACTTCATTTATTTTATTTTTGTGTTTTGCGACCTACTATAGAATATGAAATGGAAATAACAAATCTTTTCATTAAACATGGAGTGAATGTAAATGCGACAGACAAATACAATGCAATTCCATTGAAATATGCTATTACAATAAATAATTTGCCAACTTCGGACAATAAAGAAATGTATCAGTTGCTGCTGAATAAAGGATCAGATTACAATTTGAAAGATGGATTTGGCAAATCATGTTTAGACTATGCGAAAGAATATTCTTGGAGAAATGATTTTTTAGATATTGTAAAAGAGTATGAAAATAGCAAAAAATGATTGGAGATTGAAAAATGGCAACGATTATAATCATTGGAGTAGTAATCATAGGAATTACGCTGGGCTTAGGATTCTGGAGTTATTTACTGGGAAAAAGGAATCAATCTAATTTTGTTGGCACTATCATTCCAATAGCTTACTTTGTCGTTCGGACAGTTTTAGCTGTGACGACACAAAATATGACACGTGGGCTAGTATCGTCATTAGTCGGTAGCTTGTTATTCAGTCTGGTTTACTATGGTTTATTTGCTTGGGGGAAGCACCGGACTAATAAGTAATATGGATTAGTCAGATAAAAATAAAATAACCGATATTCGATAAGGATTAATTGCCGAGTATCGGTTATTTTATAGAAAAGTTTAGACAAGTTGAGTTATGAGGGTAGGAACGACATATGTTGGTATTTATTGTGATTGGATTGATTACGGGGGTAATCACGATTGGCTTGGGCTATTGGAGTTATGCATTAGGGAAACGCAATAAGTTGAATTTAGTTGGTAGTGTCATACCAGTTGGTAATTTGGTGATTACCGTTGTTTATGCCCTACTGTTTGTTGGGGGACGACAACGATTCAATAAGCAAAAGCAAACAAAATAGGTCGGCTGAAGATCCAGAATGTTGATGAAATTACGCGTGCTGGACTTTTTAGACTATTGCAGGTATTAATAAAGGCATTATTTCGTTTTTGACGAATCTAGTTAGGTATAATGATATTTATACCATGATTACGGGGAAAGTTGCCGTTACCGGTAAGAAGTGTTTATGCTTAGCAGGTGTGGCTTGGACATCCCTGAACTCTGTGCCTGTCTCAGGAAAGCAAAGAAGTGAGGTAGAATATATGGATGTTGATGAGAATTGGTGGCATGAGAGCGTACTAAAAGAGTTCCATAAAGGTGGTAAGCCTAATCCAGATTTTAATCCTAAAGCTGCTAAGAATACCCATATCCCTGTCGGTAAATAGAGAAAGAGTAGAGAAATATGAATATAGAAGAAATCAATTCAGAAATATTAAAGGTTAACAATTATTTAAAAAAATGTTTATGGATGGATTTTGAATTTGCTAGTGTGGATGGTGGAGATATTGTTGCAGCAGGTAGAATAGATACTTCATATGATGAGTTTTCTATTAACATTGATTTCAGGAAACCTTATTATCTGTCTAGTTTGCTGTATTGGAACTTAAATAATTCTAAGCCATTTATAGAGTTGGTAGCAGGCAAAGAAATGTGGAAAGTCATCGATAAATACCAAGTAGAAGAAGGAAATTATATATTTAAGATTAATGCTGAAGATTTTGACACAGCACCAATAATTATTGCTAGTAAAGGTCTTAAAGCTGAAATAATAAATAAAGATCCATTTTAAAAACAAGAATCCCTGAGTTATTAAATCAAGTACAATACTTTCAACTCGTTCTTAATCAGGATTTTAGCTGATTAGCCCATTCCAGATGGCTTTGGATAACTTGAAGACCAGTGATGGTTCAGGAGCGCATCGATTGGTCCTTGGGTATGAGTTTCTGGTTCAACTGTGGCTTTTGTTAGTCCAGTGTTCCACGATTAGTATGGTATACCATTGTGCTAATCACTTATGACAAGTCTGAAAATTCTTAGCTATTATCAAAATTTGCAGCTTTTAAATGTTCTGGACCATATCCATGATTTGCTGGATAAGACAGTGATGGGTATGGCAATGGAAAGGGTGATGTTGGACCTCGTAAAGGTATTCAAAAATAGTAAAAAATGACAATGATTATCATTATTTGAGCAGTCATCATAGGAATTACGCTGGGATTAGGATTATGGAGTTATTGGTTGAGAAAAAGGACCCAAACTAATTTAGTAGATGTCATTATTCCAGTAGCTTATTTTGCCGTTCGAGCAATCTTAGCTGTGATGACACAAACTGCGACACATGGGCTAGTATCGTCATTAGTCGGTAGCTTGTTATTCAGTTTGATTTACTATGGCTTATTTGTTTGGGGGAAGCACCGGGCCGATAAGTAATATGAATTAGTCAGATTAAAATAACCGATATTCGACAAGGGCTAATTGCCGAGTATCGGTTATTTCATAGAAAAGTTGAGTTATGAGGGAGGCAACAACACATGTTGGTATTTTATCGTCCGGTTAGTCTTTGTGCGGGTACTTGGTGACGGCATTTGAGAACTGATAACTAGTTTAGTTGGTAATTTGGTGATTACCGTTATCTATGTCCTGTTGTTTGTTTGGAGACGACAACGATTCAATAAGCAAACAAAATAAGTCGGTTGAAGATCCAGAATGTTGATGAAATTACGCGTTCTGGACTTTTTAGACGATTACTGGTATGAAAATAAGGGCATCATTTCTAACGGATCTAGTTGGGTATTAATGATGTTTATATGAGGTCAAGAAAATGAGTGGAGATAAAACTCCAAAAAGTATTGAAGAAGAGTTGACGCCTGCTCAAAAGAAAAGTGTAAATAATAATGTTGCTGATCATTTAACGGATGGAGATTTTAGTGGAACTAGAAGAGACTCAGAAGAAAATCCTGTTCCAAAAACAGACGCACCCGGGGAATACTGGAACTACTTAGATGAAATGCTAAATACGTACAAATCTATAAAGAACTCAAAAAGAAGAATTTATGAAAATATATAATAAATTCAAGGAAAAAGCATCTGATCTATAGTTTGTTATAACAGAGTTATTATCTAAAATGTCAAATTAACTGATTCCGATTCTCGTTAGTGCCATATTCTCTTGGTGAGTAAGAGATGTGCAAAATAGACCGTTGCGCAGGTCACTTGGGATAAGTCCGCAAGTTTGGACAGGTTGAAGGAAAAAATTAAATGTGGATGATGATTGTGGTATTGAAAAATGTTGGAACAAAGTGACTGAACTTTTGTCTCTTAATGAGGATATTACAATAAAGTATTTAGAAGATTGTGATGCGGACGGACTTATATTGGATCAGTGAAGTTTTTGAGGATATTTCTGTCAATTTGAAAAGTCAAAAGTTTATTGATTGTTTAAGGAAATTGGATAAAAAGTTTCCAGGATTAGAAATGGCACATGACATTGATATTGCTGAAAGTTATTTTTAAAGGGGTATGTAAACAGCATAGGCGGACTATAACATTAATGGAAAAGTATATCGAGTCGCATATGGGGACAACGGTTTCGTCGTATCGTTTCATCCAATGTGAGAATAAGTAATACGAGAGGAGAAAATATGAGTAATTTAGAAATATCAAAAAATTGGGAAGATAATAATTTATTAGAACTAAGTATTAATGCGAAATCAAAATTTGTAACAATCCATCAACTGTGCTATGTACAAGATACAGATTTAAAAGAAATTGGCGAGAAAATTATTGCATATTCTTTCGACGCTAAAGAAGAAATTTATGTGGAATTTGGTGAAAAAGAAGGAAATTTTACACCAGCATTTTCTTTAAGCTTTTTACCGGCCGATAATTCTGGGCGTGTAAAAATAGAGATTGATATGGAGATTGACGATAATCCTGATAGAAAGCATAGATGTAAATTTTATATTTATAGTGAGTTAGGATTGATTGAGCAATTTGGTAGAAGCCTTATTCTGCTATCTGAAAATAAAAATGAAGATATCGCATTGAATGTTAGAAATTAAAGGCGATTTTTATAATCAAATTAGCCACTAATTTTTCTACTCCGGGTTCTCAAAACAAGTGTAACACGTACGTTAAATAGTGGATCAGTTAATAAAATAACCATCTATGATACCTGATAAGTAAGTGTCTACCATGCGTATTGGTTCAAAACATCTTGAATGGATTGGATTTCAGTAATAATTAAGAATCGCATAAATTATCTTTTGGAAATAAAATCGCGAATTTACCGGTTTGGATTTACGCCTAATCCGTGTTTCCAAGGTGAGTATGGGTAGGGGAAATAGGCCTCGATGGTTTTTTGGGGGGTAGTTTTTTATGTATTACACTTTAATTTTAGATTCGGAATGGATTGAAGTCAATATTTGAGACAGATTTTAAGAGACATTCAGAACCGCGTTTACCTTCCACAGCTCAAATAAATCATTAATCGCGATTAATAACTTATTTGAACCCTGGNTGGATTGAAGTCAATATTTGAGACAGATTTTAAGAGACATTCAGAACCGCGTTTACCTTCCACAGCTCAAATAAATCATTAATCGCGATTAATAACTTATTTGAACCCTGGAAAGCATTAAATCAGGCGGCCATTTGGCTCGTAAGTGTTGCAATTTCAACTTGTAAGGGGGTCTGGTAGCCCAGTGAACTATGAATTCTCTTCCTATTGTAGAAAGCATGCACATATTCAAAAAGGACGGCAGCGGCAGTTTCATAATCTTCAAAGACCGGCACTGGATAAACACATTCCTTTTTGAGGGAAGCGTGAAAGGATTCCATTGGCGCATTATCATACGGACAACCCTTACGGCTG
>NZ_JBMNVY010000109.1:0-301 GCF_049745435.1 Lactiplantibacillus sp. YT640 | reverse complement strand
TCAAAAAGTTATCCGGGGTGCGTTCTTCGGTACTGATTTGTTGTAACGCTTGCTCCCATTTTGCTGTCATCTCTGGGCTAGTTAACAAGGGTTCGAGTTCAACCGCTTTACATAAAGTAATCCCCGCTTCACTGACGTGGAGCTTGTTCTTTTCAGTAACTAAATAGCCGCGCTTCTTTAACACTTCCAGCACATTTGCCCGGGTTGCACTCGTTCCAATGCCTTGCACATCTTTAAGAATCGCTTGGGCTTCTTCATCATCAAGTGTTTTACCGGCCGTCTTCATTGCCGTAATTAAGGT
>NZ_JBMNVY010000011.1:0-77432 GCF_049745435.1 Lactiplantibacillus sp. YT640 | reverse complement strand
CACCGACCACGTAAGGTCTTAGGCTGGAAGAGTCCATTTGAAGTTTTCTTCGGGACAAAGTTGCGCTTGATTTGACAATTCGTCACTCAAAAAAACTCAACTGAGCTTTGCTGACGCAAGCACGCTTCAGCGTAAACTGGCTGATCCAGTGCGATTCCATCGTAATTAGCACGCTTTAACCATCACTTATGCGAATAGCAGCACCCACAATGAATACATTTGTATTATACAATATAGAGTGTGTAATTACGACTACTTTTTATTTAAAATACCGTTAAAGTAGTTTTTGCATATAACATTTTTAGATTCAAAGCGTTCATCCGCTAATTGCTTGTTTGACAACTAGCAGCGTCGACGCCTAACTTTATGCGTCAGTGTGGGGCGCTAACTTGTTTTTACCTGTTCAAAAACGGTATACTAGTACCCGGTTAACTGTATTTTTACAGTGATAACGAATATCTTAGAAAGCGAGTGATCACATGTCCTTTGATGGTTTATTTACCCATGCCATGGTCACCGAATTACGCCAAACACTAGTTGGCGGCCGTATTTCAAAAATTAATCAGCCATACCAAAACGAGTTGATTCTGACCATTCGTGCCAACCGGAAGAATCACCCAGTTCTACTATCGGCTGACCCGACGTACCCGCGGATTCAGACAACACAAATCCCTTACGTTAATCCGGCCGTGCCGACGAACTTCGCAATGATGATGCGTAAATATTTACAAGGTGCCATCGTGACCGATGTGTCGCAGGTCGCCAACGACCGGGTTGTGCACCTGACCGTGACGACCCGTAACGAACTCGGTGATGCCGAGACATTGACGTTGATTATTGAAATCATGGCACGACATAGTAACGTGATCCTAGTTGATAATCAGACTGGTAAGATCATTGACGTCATCAAGCATGTCGGTGCGGATCAGAATCGCTACCGATTACTTCTACCAGGCGCGACCTACATCGAGCCCCCCAAGCAAGACAAACAAGACCCATTTACACCGAATACTGATTTTCACACCTTAGTCACGGATTACCCCAACGAAGACGTGTTGGCAAAACAATTGCAGCAGCATTATCAAGGATTCGGCCGTGATAGCGCACAACAGTTAGCTGCCGACTTGCATCAGCCTGGCGACCTTGATCACCATTATCTGGCCTTTTTGGCACAGTTTGATCAGCCGCAGGCGACGTTGATCACCTTACCAAATCATAAGACCATGTTTGCCGCGGGACCGTTTGACCATTTTGGCAAAGCCACGCGCCAGTTCGACTCATTGAGCAGTCTGCTTGATTTTTATTATGCAGACGCAGCCCAACGGGAACGAGTTCAACAACAAGCCGGCAATCTGATTCGGGTGGTCAAAAATAACCTGAAGAAGAATCGTAATAAGCTCAAAAAGTTGGAAAAAACCTTAGCTAACACCAAGCAGGCCGATGAGCTGCGGTTAAAAGGTGAAATCTTAACGACCTATCTACATGAAGTCAAACGTGGGATGACTGAGATCACTTTACCAGACTATTATCACGATAACGCGCCGTTAAAGATTCAACTATCTAATCAGCTCTCGCCTTCCCGGAACGCGCAGAAGTATTTTTCGCGTTATCAGAAGCAAAAAAATGCCGTTGGCTTCGTTGGTGAGCAGATCAGCTTGACCCAAGCTGAAATTGATTATCTGGACAATATCCAGACCCAAATCGAGCTTGCTAGTCCCGCTGACATCACCGAAATTCGTGAAGAATTGACGCAACAAGGCTACTTAAAGCAACACAAGACTAAGAAAAAGCAACGCAGTTCACGTAAACCGAGTCAACCCCAGGAATTTACTGCGAGTGACGGGACGCCGATCTTTGTCGGTAAAAACAACCGGCAAAACGATCAGTTAACATTGAAAACGGCCCGTAAGAGTGACTATTGGCTGCATACACAAAAAATCCCAGGCTCACACGTCATCATTCATTCAGATGATCCTAGTGACCAAACGCTCACAGAAGCCGCGAATCTCGCCGCATACTTCTCAAAAGCCCGCGATTCAGCAACCGTTCCGGTCGATTACGTCCAAGTTCGCCGAATTCGCAAGCCCAATGGTGCCAAACCTGGCTTTGTGATCTATGAAGGTCAGAAAACATTGTACGTTTCTCCCAATGCTGAGCTTGTTGAACAACTGACACCGCACGCGTAAACTGGTTTTAAGAGTACGCAGTGATCAATCATTAACCAACAAAATCGCGCGTCCAAGATAAAATTTCTGGACGCGCGATTTTTAGTACTTACTGGCAGTGCTTCAAACGGTAACGGTTCAAACTTCCCGCCGCCGAAAGAATAGCAGGCCTAACACTAAGAATAAAATAATGTATGCAAGATTGCCCCAAAACAACTGGACATCCGTGAGATTGGTAATTTTACTCAGCGTCGGTAATCCCAACTGGGCTGAAAAGTTGAACATGTTGAGTGGGTTCCATTTGAGCCACGTATACTTCCGAATAAGTGCGATCATGGGAATATTAACCATTCCCAGAACAAAGTATCCGATGATTCCGACCGCGACTGCCGCACCAGAACTCTTGAAAAGAGCAGCAATTAGCAGCACTAGACTTAGCAGTAACCACGTATTGAGAAATTCACCACCAACGCCCGCCAACCAATCATGCCAAAACTTGGCCCGCGTAAAGATCGCAAATTTATCATTTACTAAGCAGACTTTAAGTAAGATGGCAAACAGACTGCTACCGACATACAACAATGGACTGTAGGTTAACAGCACGAGCCACTTACTAACCAAAACGAGTGGTCGTGAATAACGCTGCGTTAACACGTGCTTGATCGTCCCAAATTGAAATTCCATCGTGATCATCGTGGCCGCCGCTGCTACCATAAAGAAGACGATGAACTGCTGCGCTTCAAAATTAGCGGCAAACATGGTTTTGGCGGGAAAAATCGTCGGCTTGATCCGCGCCAAAATCGCAAAGATCAGCGCTATGGTAGCCAATATCAGTCCACACCAAATCGTGGACTTCTTCTTAAATAGTTTTGTGAGTTCTTGTCGATATAACGTCATCATCAGTACCACTCCCTAGGCGCTGGTTGTCGCCAGTAATTTTAAAATCGTACTTTCCAAATCAGCCGCCTCATGCCGAACATCCCTGACCGTCAGTCCGTGACTAGTCAGAACATGGAGCACATCTGCTACCTGATGGTCCGGTGCTAAGTGGACTTTCACAACCGTGTCGGCAACTACTTGATAGCCGGCCGCCACCAAAACCGCTTTCGCCTGACCGTCATGATCAGTTTTCACAGTGACAAAATGATCGGTCGTCGTTAACAGTGCTGTCATCGTTGTTTTCTCAATAATTTTACCGTGATCGATAATGACTAAATCGTCTGCTAACTTTTGCAATTCACTGAGAATGTGACTAGAAATCAAAAACGTGACGCCCACCTGTTTTTGCTTCAAGATAAAATCGCGTAACTCCTTAGTACCTTGTGGATCCAAACCATTCATCGGTTCGTCCAAAATCACTAGTTGCGGCCGATTCAAAAAGGCCAGGGCGACACCAAGCTTTTGTTTCATCCCCAATGAATAATGACGCGCTTTTTGATGGATATAGTCGGTCATGTTTAGTGCGGACACCACCGCCGCCAATCGCGCTTGGGCATCGGGCCCGTCCGCAAACAAACGCAAGTTGTCCCAACCGCTCATATACGGATAAAGACTCGGATACTCGATTAGTGACCCCACCGTCGCCAAGATGGGATGATGATCGAATCGCATCGATTCACCTGCGATTTGAATCTCACCATCCGTGCTAAGTAGCCCTAAAATTGCTTTCATAATTGTCGTTTTTCCAGCGCCATTCGCGCCCACCAGGCCCACGATCCGTCCCTGGGTGCATTCAAAACTAACGTCACGCAAAACTGGCTGGTGGCCGTAACTTTTATTCAGATGTTTAACTGTTAAAATTGCATCGGCCATTTAAATCCCCTCTCTTTCAAGATGGCAAACGTTCTCATAAGCTGTCGACACGTTGCGTCCCTCCTTAAACGATAAGTAACCCTGCCTAGGAAAGATTACCATTCGGACGTTACTGAATTATAGCTCGCTATTCATTTAAATGTTGGTTTTCTCGGGCGCACACCAGTATTTTGGTACTTTTAACCCCCACCACGCGAAACGACGATTAACTAACCAATCAACGTCATCATTTTTGTCACGTTAGGGCTAAGCCACACACCCACTTAAACGCACTAGTTGTGCGCATGAATCAAAAACAGGTGAACACTAGATCGGCCACATTGCCAACCTAGTGTTCACCTATTTTTCGCTTTTGAAATGAAATTTTTGGCGCCATTCCGGGATTAGCTCAGGTCAATAAACCAGATGATCCAGCACAGTCCAGTCCGGGTAGGTCTGATCGCTTGGGTCAAACCGCCCGGATAACAACACTGCCTTTGCTTTTAAAACCAACGGTGACGCATTAGCTTCAGTCAACGCATGCAACGGCACCCGTGATGCTCCATGCGAATCTTGACCATCAAAGTTAGCGACATGTTCAGCCAGTTGCCCAGTTGTCCGGGTCACTCGGTAAAAGACCGCCAGATGTTGGTTCATCCGCCACTGCTTGAACTGCCAGGGATACCGAAAACTCGTGATACCCAATTGCGTCAATTCAGTCGGGATTAACCCGGTTTCTTCTTGAATCTCACGGCGAATCGCGGCAAGTAAGGGCTCACCATCGGCCAAACTGCCACCTGGTAAGTCGTAGCGATTCGTATAGGGACCACCAAACTTTTTAGTAACGACCAACGCATGCTCATCGCCAATAATCCCATAAACACCAAATGCACGGTGATAAGTTTCCATTGTCCCACGTCCTTTCACGTTTAAACAGCGTCGTTAAGCGTAAGCGCTAGCTATCTTGGTGTCAAGGCAAACCTAAGCGTTTACTGTAACGGTAAACATATCAGATGATTGTAAGTTTACTATTTTAGTAAACATTAATTCATCGATTGTGTTTACAAATACAGTAAACAGTCTTATAATCAGTAACATTGGAGGTAGCCTCATGGACTTAACTAGTTTAACGATTGATGATTTAAAACGCGGCTGGCATCAAACAGCCACTGCCCGGTATTGTAATTACTGTGATGCTAGCTGGGAAACGACTACAGCGGCGGCCACGATCGAACAACACTTAACGATCGTCCATGGTGGTATCCAGTCACCACTGATTCACTTAGCGAGTCGCTACAATACTTTAACCACTAAACAGCAAAATTTACTGACTGCTTTTGCGACTGGCATCAAGGATGCCGACTTGGCTAAACAATTTCAATTAGCGGCGGCCACGATTCGACATCAAAAATTTACATTTCGTGAAAAAGCCAAACAAGCTAAATTGTACCTGGCCATCTATCAATCCGTCTTTGAGAGTGGTCAGACGCCCAATGATTTGATTGTCCTGCCAGAACAACCTGGAATTATTGATGACCGCTTTGCGATTACTGAAGACGAAGCGGTCCAAACATTGAAGCAGTACTTCAACTTTGATCATGACCCACTACAATTGAAGCGGTGGCCCAAAAAGCAAAAGACGATCGTCACAATTCTAACGCGGATTATTGATGAAATTCCGATGAACCGGCCAATCAATGAAGACGAGCTCAACCACTATTTACGACCGATTTATTTTGATTACACCACGCTGCGCCGTTACCTGATCGACTACGGCTTCTTAAAGCGTACCGTCGATGGCCGGCAATACTGGCGCACAACTACTAAGGAGGACTGAACCATGCAACCAGTCGAAAAGCATCGCTTACAACAAAAATACAAACTTGCCCCAACTTATTACGGCGTCATTCAAATTACCAACGAACGCAATCATAAAATTTGGATTGACACAGTGCCCAATTTACACAACCGCTGGGCCTTTTATCAACTAAATCTTAATAAAAACTTTTACCGGTCCAACCCGTTACAGGCTGATTGGAATCAACAAACTGCCGCTGACTTTTCATATCAAATTCTGTGGCAAAAGGAAACGACCGATGTTACTAATATGCGTGCCACGCTCAAAGCACTCAAAACCAAATGGCTGCACGATTTACAACCATTCGATGACCATGGCTATAATCGGCGCCCTAAAGATTGGAAGGAAAACTAAATGACCACCACTAAACCAAACATGCACGCCGTTGCTATTAATCCTGCAGCCTGGCCGCGCCAAACTTATTTTTACTATTTCACCAAGATAGCCCCCAGCGGTTTTAGTCTCACGGTAAATATGGATATTACCGCCACCCTAGCTTGGACTAAAGCCCACCACGTTAAATTCAACGCGGTATATCTATACCTAGTGAGTCGCTTGTTGACCACACATCCCGAAATGCGCATCGGCTATTTGAACGATCAACTGGTGACCTTTGACGTGTTACATCCGTCTTATACGATCTTACACGCTGACCGGACAATGGCTAATTTATGGACGACTTACGACACCGATTTTGAAACGTTCTATCAACACTATTTAGCAGACCAAGCTGAATTTAGTGCACTTCCAGGGCCCATGCCGAAAACACCACAAACACCTAATCTGGTTAATATCGGCTGTCTTCCAGGAGTCCACTTTAGTAGCTACACGCCCCTCCCATTCAAACCACTAGATAGTTTCTTTCCAATTTTTCAGGCTGGCCAGTTTAAGAAGGACGCTGACAAAACAATCATGCCGCTAAGCATTACGGTCAATCATGCCACCATTGATGGCGATCATCTCAGTCGTTTTTTTAATGAACTCCAGTCATGTTGGGAACAACCAACACAATACTTAGCCTAACCATATAGTCAAGGCCCGTTATGTGCATTTGTTATCCAGCTTAAACACCGCTCGTCAGGTCTTTTTTTGAAGCGAATGAGTCACTAGCTTAATCAGTGTTATTTACCGGTGTTTGTTCGCTCATCAGATTGCGCCTTTCTTCAAGCAACCACACCGTAACCGCTGTCCAAGTAGTGCCGGCCCTCGCCAGTACAATTCTAAGAAATTCTTATGCTAGCCTTATGAAAACGCAGTAGTTGAGTCTGCTTCAAATGGGTAAACTAAAGACATTAATTAAGAAAGGAACTGATGTCTATGCGTCATTCACAAGTCTTAACGATCACGGTGAAACAACCGCGGCCTCGGAGTGCTGATCCAGCTGTCATTTATAGAGTCGATCGCCATCCTTACTGGCATTGGAACCTAATGAACTAATAAAAACGAACCGTGCACTGAATCGTAGTGGGCTCAAATGCGCGGTATTAAAAACAATCCCGTTCGATCAGCCGTGTGGGCCACCTGATTGAACGGGATTATTTTTGGTTGCAAGCTCTGCGGGTATCCGGTACACTGAAGCCATCAATGAATGGAGGAAATGCCAATGGCTGAGTACCTTGACGCTGACCTAGCTGTTTTGACACCATATCTGGAAAAGCTGGGTGCAACACCCCATCGCGCCCAACTGATTACCTTGCTCAACTGGGTACACACGACTTTTCCACAACTCAAGGCACGGGTCGCCTGGAATCAACCGATGTTTACTGACCACGACACATTTATCATTGGGTTCAGTACCGCCAAGGATCATCTGAACATTGCACTTGAATCACATACTTTGGATAGCTATCGGAACGCGATCACGGCTGCTGGTGATAAAACAACCAAGATGTTATGGCAAGTTGCTTTCGATGCGCCAATCAATCACAAGCTACTTGCAGAAATCATTCAATATAATATGACTACTAAACAAACCATGACGACCTTTTGGCGCCCTTGATGCGTCAGCGTTCACGACCCCGCTTTCATGCCTGAATCCGAGTCGTGAGCGCTTTTTAATGCTTAAACTCAGACTGAGTGTCAACGCACTTAAATCTAGTTGACATAATTTTAATTTTTATCAGTTGCAGCCAAATTAATGATTTTTTCAAATGTGAAGCGGCCCGCGTCATACTGGTACTTGATGACTGCACAGTTATGTAACACGATGCCTTGCCGCTCAATTTCGTCCATTGAAAGCCATTGCCGCAAAAACATGAAGCTAGCCCCACCGTGACTGACCGCCAACACCTGATGATGATCCGGACGTGCCATCACCGCCGTCAACGTTTTGACAACGCGGTCTTGTACCTGCAAATCACTTTCGCCACCGTACTGACAGAAAAAGTCACCATGACTGCGGCGCACGGGGTCCGGTTTTGGATTTAACACTTCCGACTCACCTTCGAAAACGCCAAAATTCCACTCTTTGATACCCTTTAAACGCTCATAAGGTTGCTTGGTCACTAATTCTAACGTGTCACTAGCTCGTTCCTGCGTTGAGCTGTACGCATGATCAAACGTAATCCCTTGCGCCTGAAAATACGCACCCACGCGTTGGGCATCCGCAATTCCTTTGGGGGTTAGCGGCGAGTCACACGCCCCCTGAATCTTCTTCAGCCGATTAAAAAGTGTTTCACCATGCCGCATCATATATAATGTCTTTGCCAATTTAACTAACCTGCCTTTAATTTGTCTTTAGATAAGCATACCATAAATGAAAGCGCTATTTAAAGCGTCCTATACATTGGCCAGTTAGAGCCTACTTTTGCCTACGAACGCGCAAAAAAGCACAACCAGATTTTAGTCTGGCTGTGCTTTAAATAGCGATATTGATCAAAAGCTCAGACTAAAAATCCGTATCTTCATTTCCCTGATTCAACGCTGTCAACGCCGCCTTTAACGTGTCGCCATGTGCAATCACCGTGCCGGTAGCATGGCCCGGTTCACCGGTGGCTTCCACTTCATCATAAATTTGTAAATGATTGTAGGGAAATGTATTCGCCTGAACATAGACTGGCTTTAGCCGGTTAACATCCGGATAGTCGTACATCACCTTAGTCAGTGCTTCGCCTAATTTTACGTGAAGTAATAAGCGGGTCACGCTCGACCCACTGGCCTTACTGATTAACGCCATCGTAGCAATGCTCATCGGTTCAATCGTAGCAAGTTGCAAAGCCGTATCAGCAATTGCTAACCGAACTGTATAGAGCCCGGGCGCACCCATGGCGAGCACTCGTTGCTTGATTTCAGCGTGTAAAGCTGTAATTGCCTGATTTTCCGCCTTATCACGAATCGGAAATACTTGGACCGCACCACGGACATTGCCACGCAAATTATTTCCCGCAATAATTTCACTTACCCCAAAAATTGTCACATCGGTGCCGTCCGTAATCACCTCGACGGCGGGCGAATCGTTGGTCTTGATCTGCTCGCGCGGCAAGCTATTGTTGATTTGGATCACTTGGTAGCCATCCTGTACTAACTTCTGGCCCAGCCGGTAATCATGATAGGTGGTAAAAACGATCAACGGCTTTTCAATCGCTAAGACGTTTAAAATATCCGAATACTGTTTAGGTTCAACGTAACGTTTTTTGGCCAATCGCGGAGTCATCGCCACACTATTAGGGTTAGCGTTGATCAAAACAGGCTCATAATCAGCCTTTTTCAAGTAGAACAACAGTTGTGAGACCAAATAGTCGTTCCCATGGTTGGTTCCGATCCGGTTAGCACCCGTGCCAATGACAACGACTCGCCGACCAGTAGACGGTTGACTTTCGTTATCAAATTCGTACGTGGAGTAATAAGTACTCGTCTGCTCAGTAAATTCCCCGGCAGTCGGTTCGACCTCCTTAAAAGTCGGTTGAATTTCATTTTCCAACGCAAAGTTGCGAACCTTAGCCACATCCGTTTGCCAGGCAGCGGCCGCATCTTCATCGGTAAAGCCAAAATATTTGGCTCGGCCCAGCGCGTGGACGTCAAACGGCCGTTCACGCAAGGCTCGTTCAATTTCTAAAATATGACTCAGTTTATAAAAGTAAAAAGCATCAATCTTGGTTAGCTCGGCTAATTCATCGATTTGATAACCACGATTCAGGGCTTCAAGTAAAATCAGCATGCGCCCAGCTTGCGGATGAATCAACCGTTGGATCAGTTCACCCTCCGAATAGTTCTGGGGTCGATTAGCAATCACGTGATAGCGAGATTCGTCCGTAGACCGCAACCCCTTCAACAAGGCTTCTTCCGTTGAACGACCAATACCGATCACTGAGCCTGTCGATTCCGTCACGGTGTCTAGTTGATGACTAACTTTCTTCAACACATTAAACGGCCAAACTGGTATCCGGCAAACAATATGATCTAAAACGGGTTCAATTAAAGCTGTTTGTTTACGGTAGGCTCCGGGCAGTTTGACCTCTGCCAAACTTATCCCGACCATTAGATTACCAACAACTTGTGCTAACGGATACTCGGTTGCCCGCGCGGCTAACGCCATCGTCCGATCAAAGTACGGTGTCACTTTAATCACGTAATAGTTTTGCGTGGTCGGATCAAGTGCAAATTGAACGTGACAAGAGCCGGTCAAGTGTAACTTGCGCATGATCTTGAGTGTCGCTGAGCGAAACTGTTGGTATTCTTGATCCGTAATCGTTTGCGTTGGGGCAAAAACGATTGAATCAGCGGAGTGAATCCCAACTGGATCAAAATTTTCCATCCCACTGACTAGTAGCGCGGTGTCCTTCTGATCACGGACGGCTACAAATTCGAGTTCTTTATAGCCGACGATACTCTGTTCGACAATACATTGTTTGGTCCCTGAAACTTTGAATCCCATTGCTAGTGCCCGTTGCAGTTCGTCTTCATCTTCACATAGTTGGCGACTCGCTTCGATTCGGGGTGCGACAGACTTGACGATCACTGGAAAACCGACGTGGCGCACCACGGCCATCGCCTCAGTCGTGCTAGCCACAACTTGTGAGGCAATCACGGGTTCACCCATATCTTTCAACCGGTTGCTCATCAGCGCTGGGTTGACGATCATGTCGACCACGTCTTGATCCCACTGTAGCAACTTCACGTGATTATTTTTTAACACATTGTTGCGAATCAACCCTTGAATTAGGGTGACTGTTTGGACGCCACCAAGTGAAGGAATGAGGCCATCAGGCTGTTCAGTTTCAATAATTTTGGATAGTGCGGCGACAGTCAGTGGTTCCAAATAAGCCTTGTCAGCAAACCGATTTTCAGCCGCCACGGAGTAAGCATTGTTATCGACGAGGACAACAGCAATGCCCAGACGCCGAATTGCCGCACCGATTTGGGTCACCGCCGCGTCGTGTTGTCCCTCTCGGCCAATGTCATTATGCCCAGCGCCAATAATCAACACTTTTTGTAAGGCTTGATTGTTCACCAGATTGGCCCCCTTGCTTGTTGCATCGACTCAACAAATTCATCAAAAATATCGCGCGTTTCAGTCGGACCAGGAGCGCCATCTGGGAAAAATTGCACTGAAAACGCTGGAAAGTCCCGTAGACGCAGTCCTTGAATCGTCCCATCGATCAAGTCAACAAATGTCGTGATTAACTTATTACGATCAACAGTATCCGCATCTACCGCGAACCCCTGGCCCTGAGCTGCATAAATAATTTGGTTCGTAATCACTTCGCGGATTGGGTGGTTAGCCCCATGATGTTCAGGTGATAATTTCATAATTTGAGCGCCATTGGCCATCGCAAATAGTTCGTGGCCCAGTCCGATGGCAAACAGTGGCACCCGATTTTGAATGTTCTTGATCATCTCAGTCACACTGACTGGTAAGTCCTGCGGTTTGCCGGGCCCAGTCGATAGAATGACGCCGTCTGGATCTAAGTTTAAAATTTCCTCAGTCGTTGCCGTATAAGGTAAGACCGTGACGTTACAAGCACGCTTACTAAGTTCGCGCAAAATCCCGTGTTTGAGGCCAAAGTCGATGACCACGACATTGAGCCCCGTCCCCGGATTAGGAAATGGTTTCGGTGTTGCGACCGCTGCCACCTGTTGATTAGTCAGCACGGTCGCACCCAATTGATCAAAGGCATGGGCATCTGCAACGTCTACGATACTGGCTTTCATCGGGCCACTTGCTCGGAGTTGCTTCGCTAAGTGCCGTGTATCAATATGGCTGATGCCAGGAATATTTTGTTGCTTTAAATATTGATCCAGTGACCAGCGCCGCTGCCGGTTGGTCGAAATGCTAGCGACATCCCGAACAACGACCCCCTTAACGGTCGGTAAAATTGATTCGTAGCTATCGTGGTTGATCCCATAGCTCCCAATGGTTGGCTGCGTAAAAGCAACGATTTGGTTATGATAAATTTGATTAGTAATAATTTCTTGATAGCCCGTCATACTCGTGTTGACGACGATTTCTCCGGTAGAAACCGCTGGCGAGCCAAAGCCTTCACCTAAATAGGCGCTGCCATCTTCAAGAATCAAATAGCGGTCTGCCATTGCGATCCCTTCTCATCTGTTTGACTTTGTCGTACTAGTTAATAATTTCAATACCATCGTGACCGTCGATTTCATTGACCGTCACTTTGATGCGTTCTTGACGCGCGGTGGGAATGTTGCGACCAATAAAATCAGCGCGAATCGGCAATTCGCGGTGACCACGATCGACTAGCACCGCCAAGGCAATGCTCTGGGGCCGACCGCCACCCATTAATGCGTCTAAAGCCGCGCGAATTGTTCGGCCGGTAAATAGAACATCATCGACTAAAATGACCCGCTTATCCGCCACCGAAAACGTTAACTGATAGTCCGTTGAAAGCCGTGCTTGATCCAGCGGCTGATCATCACGAAATGCCGTGATGTCTAACTCGCCAACTGGAATCGCAGTACCTTCAAGCTGTTGTAATTGGGCTGCAATCCGCTGCGCAATATAGACGCCGCGGGTTTTAACGCCCACTAAGACGACATTTTTAATGCCTTTGTTCTGTTCGATAATTTCATAGGTGATCCGGGTCAATGCCCGTTTCATCGCCATTGAATCAACAACTTCTTTTTGCATAATTGCCTCCCAATT
This sequence comes from Lactiplantibacillus sp. YT640, assembly GCF_049745435.1. Taxonomy (NCBI): domain Bacteria; kingdom Bacillati; phylum Bacillota; class Bacilli; order Lactobacillales; family Lactobacillaceae; genus Lactiplantibacillus; species Lactiplantibacillus sp. YT640. The sequence continues at coordinate 64,516 of NZ_JBMNVY010000011.1, read as the reverse complement.
TGTGGTTATCGCTTTTTTGAGCAACCCGTACGACAAAGAAAGACGGCCGGACAAGGTGTCACGGCCGTCGACGAAAAGTTATTGTTAACAGTTTGCCTTTCAGTCTCGCAGGGCCGGATTAAAGGACGCTCATTACTGTTAGATTAATGATTCCCATCGGTTTTGTCAAGCTTAGCCAAGGTTGTCGTAAAGATTGGTGGTAGTGGTGCTTCAAAGGTCAATAAGTCACCCGTTACGGGGTGCTTGAATCCCAATAATTTGGCGTGTAAAAATTGACCGTGCCCCTTAATCGTCTTTTTGGGGCCGTACAGGGGATCGCCCACCAGCGGATGTCCAATAGATTGTAAATGAACGCGGATTTGATGCGTACGGCCAGTCTCCAGCCGGCAACTAATCAAAGTATAGTGCTGATAACGTTTCAGTACTTTAAAATGGGTGACTGCTGGTCGCCCGGTCTTAACGATGGCTTGCTTTTTGCGATCCTTCGGTGACCGACCGAGTGGCGCATTAATTGTCCCCGTATCCTCTTTAATCACTCCGTGAACGAGTGCGACGTATTCTCGTAAGTTAGTTTTCGCCTTCAGCTGAGCCGCTAACGATTGGTGAGCCCGGTCATTCTTTGCGACCATCAATAATCCGGACGTATCTTTATCGATGCGATGAACGATTCCTGGCCGAAATTCACCGTTGATCGTCGACAACGGACTATGATACAGCAAGGCATTCACCAAGGTATGGTTAGGGTGCCCAGGGGCTGGATGCACGACCATCCCCTGAGGTTTATTGACAACCAAGACGTCATCGTCTTCATAAACAATGTCTAATGGAATGTTTTCTGGCTCAATCGTTGTTTGTTGAACCGTCTGTGCGGCAACGACAATTTCGTCACCTGGTTTGACGTGATACTTGCTCGCCTCGAGCTGACCATTGACCGTCACCTGATCCGTTTTGATCAGCTTATCAACTTGCGACCGCGTCCAGACCGACTGTAGTGCCGCTAACACTTTATCCAAGCGCCCTGTTTGGTCAGTAATCGTGAATTGTTGTTCCGTGGTCGCTCCTGCCACGTTATCAGCTCCCTGTAACTTATTTTTCAAAACTATCATCCCGCAGCACGCCGATCAAGATAAAAATGACGCCCACGGTTAAACATGAATCCGCAAAATTAAAAATTGGAAAATTAATAAAATCAAGTTGGAACATATCGACGACGTACCCAATACGTAACCGGTCAATGAAATTCCCCAAAGTTCCCGCAATCATCAGTGAAATACCAACCTCATATAGCCATTTGCCACGTAAGCGCCACAGCAAGTAGCCCATCACGATCAAGGCAATCACTGAAATCAAGTAGAAGAACCACATCTTGCCTTCTAAGATACTCCAAGCAGCCCCGTTATTATGTAAATTTGTGAGTGATAATAACCCGGTAACAATACTCGTACTGGCACCCAACGCAATATGACTCACAATCGCTGCTTTGATAACTTGGTCAATAATGACCAGCGCTACCATTAAAATTAAATAGATCCACATATTCTGTCCTCACATTTCGCTAAGCTGTGTTTAATTATACCAAAAGACGTCGTCCTTGTACGAAACTCCGGCAGGAAAAGCGCGGTTTTTATTGCAGACTTAATAACTAAGCACCTTTCGAGTATTCCCCCAAAAGCATCGGCATCTGGTTAACCACCCCCCAGTTGAAGCAACGAGCCTGATGATTGGTTGCACCGCTCAACTGCTAAGCGAGTTAGTCATCATCGGTAGCTCACAAATTAAACGTGTGTGATTGATTCGCTGTCGCAGTCTTCCAAAAACAGCGCAAATAAAAAGCCGACCCCCACTGGCATCGACTTATCGGTCAAGCTTTAGAACAAACCTGAGATTTTTCCATCATCACTAATGTCCATATCGAGTGCGGCCGGATGTTTTGGCAGTCCTGGCATCGTCAACACGTTCCCGGTCAAAGCGACAATGAAACCCGCACCTAACTTCGGCACAAATTCACGAACATTAATTGTAAATCCGGTTGGTGCTCCGAGACGTTTGGGATCATCGCTCAATGAGTATTGCGTCTTCGCCATGCAGACTGGCAAATGATCCCACCCTTGCTTAGCAAACGTTCTCAATTGGCGCTGAGCTTTCGCTGAATATTCGACATTGGCTCCACCATACGTCTTAGTGACAATATCGTTGATTTTCGTCTTAAGATCCGCATCCGCTGGTGATAACGGTTGAAAATGACTTGGCTGAGCACATAAATCAACCACTGCGGCAGCTAAGTCGGTTGCCCCGTCACCCCCACGACCCCAGACATCAGCCAAGACTGCATCGACTCCAAGATCGGCACAATAGTCTTTGACGGCATGGATTTCGGCGTCAGTATCGGCCGTAAATTCGTTGATGGCCACCACGACTGGCACCCCATAACGTTGCATGGCATGGATATGATGTCCTAAATTAGCCACACCGGCTTTCAAGGCCGCCACATTTTCGGTTGCCAAATCTTGCAAAGCCACGCCACCATGTAACTTTAAAGCCCGAATCGTCGCCACGATTACCACGGCATTGGGCGCTTGTCCGACCGCTGGCACGTTAATATCCATGAATTTCTGACCACCCAAATCAGCACCGAAGCCCGCCTCGGTTACCGTATAGTCGGCTAGATTCAATCCAGCTTGCGTGGCAAGTACACTGTTACAACCATGCGCGATATTGGCGAACGGACCACCATGAACTAGTGCTGGGGTATGCGCCAGGGTTTGAACTAAATTTGGACGTAACGCGTCTTTCAAAAGTAACGTGATCGCGCCACCGACGTTCAAATCAGCAACTGTCACTGGTTGACGGTCATGTGTGTAGCCAATTACAATTCGATTAACACGTTGTTTCAAGTCCGCAATATTTTCTGAAAGACAGAGAATGGCCATCAGTTCACTCGCGACGGTAATGTCAAACCCATCTTCACGAGGTACACCCGACGTTGCACCACCAAGGCCAATCACCGTATGCCGGAGCGCCCGATCATTAATATCCAACGCGCGCTTCCATTGAATTCGACGCTGATCGATACCCAACTGGTTACCTTGTTGAATATGGTTGTCAATTAAGGCCGCGAGCGTGTTGTTCGCAGCCGTCAGGGCATGCATGTCGCCGGTGAAGTGCAAATTGATATCTTCCATTGGAATCACTTGTGAGTACCCGCCACCAGTGGCGCCACCCTTCATCCCCATAACTGGTCCTAATGAAGGTTCCCGCAATGCAATCATCGTTGACTTACCAATCTTAGTCAACGCGTCACCTAACCCAATAGTCACGGTTGACTTTCCCTCACCAGCAGGCGTCGGGTTAATCGACGTTACTAAAATAAGGTTGCGTTGAGTTTTCTTAACCGGTAACGGTAATTTGAGTTTAGCCTTCGTGCTCCCATATTGGTCGATCTGGTCAACCGTCAAGCCCGCTTTAGCCGCAATCGCCGTAATCGGTTCTGGTGTCACTTGCTGTGCAATTTCAATATCCTTCATCAATTCTCCGCCCTTCTGTTTTTACTTACTCCATTATAACAATCTTCCTGAAATTATGAACATTATTTGTATATTGATTGTTTTTATTCGTATCTATCGACTAGTTGCTAGGTCAATCAACTGATTGCGCGCCTTTTTCAACATCAAAAACCGATATTGATTACCATCGATTTGAACTTTCAACCCACCGCGTATCGGGACGATCAATTCGAGTTGATCACGGGGAATCACAAGCCAAGAATGGTTCAAGACCGTGCTAAAAATAATGAGGTTATGATTGATTGTTACGCGCCGCAAGCTGATTTGAATCGCGACCAAGGCAATAAAGAGCGCCGCAATGACGAGTAACCACCACTTAAACTTCAAGATTTCTAGCCACAAAATAATCCCCGCCATCAATACTAGTGCCGTCCACGACCAGACGATCACACTTGACGCTAGCATTGGTTGGTATTTAAAGGTATGCTTATCGTTATTCACAGTACAAAATTCCTTTCACATTGGAGTGAGTTTGATGCAATTATATACGGATGCCGCGACCACACCCGATAATCAGCGCAGTGCCGCGGGAATCTTAATTATTGATCAGGGCCAACAACACCAATTCAAACAGGTCTTGCCAGACAGTGATAATCATACCGCAGAATTTCTTGCCGCCATTGCTGGCTTTAAAACTTTATTAGATTCTTATGGTCCGCAAGTCAGCGTCTTTTTCTATACGGATAGTCAAATCGTCGCCGAAAGTGTCGCCAAGGGTTACAGCAAAACTTTCAGTGTCGAGCTGGCGACTTTGCTGCACCTGCAAGACCAGTGCCAATTAGTAATCACCCAGTGGATTGCCGAAAGTGATAACCATGGCGCCCATCAATTAGCACAACAAGGCTTACATCTTAGTGACTAATCAGCCGGGGCCAAATAAGTTTCAATTGGTCGTTGATACTGGTCCCAGTTATGAGCACCAGTTTGAACATAATCGGCTAACAACTTACCAATCATGGGTCCTGTTGTTAAACCAGATGAACCTAACCCGCTAGCTACCAAAATATGTGGGTTATCCGGAATTGGACCGAAGAACGGCGCAAAGTCACGCGTGTAGGCACGCGTACCCACTTTTACCTGCGTAATTTGATCCTTAGTCAGGTTGGCATCAAGTTTGAGCCCGCTAGCAAAGAGATCATCTTCAACCAGACTTGAAACCTGCAAATCGTAGCCCTGATCATTTTCGTGCGTCGCCCCGACGACCAATTTGCTGCGCGTAAAGGGAATAAAGTCTCGTTCACCTTCAGGCATGAGCACTGGAACATCGTCAGCCCAAGTCTCAGGCAGCTGCATTTCAATCAACTGCCCTTTTTGTGGCCGAACATCAGCAACAATCTTCATTGGCAACAATAACGGCTTTAGCCACGCCCCGACTGCTAAAATCAACGTGTCATAGCTTTGCTGACCATTAACCGTCAATAGTTGGCCCTGGTCACCTAAACGTACCTTACCTTTATGACGGACCAGGTTCCGCTTTTCAGCGTATTTCAGTAAATTATGTGCAAACTTATCGCCATCGACCCGCGCACCACCACTCACAAACACACCGGGTTGGGGCGCCGTTAGCAGTGGGATCCGTTCTTGGACTTCTTCAGCAGTTAATTTCTCAATCGTTCCCATCTGGGGTGCCGCTTGCCGGCGCTTTAGAGCTAAATCGTATAGCGCCTGCAGATCATCTGGATCGGCACGAGTCACAATCGTTCCTGCTTGTTGATAAACAGAATAGCCCATTTGCGTGTCCGCAACAATTTCCGGATACAAAGCAGCCCCGGCCTTAGCGAGTTGATACCAACGCTGATTACGACGTTTGGATAACCAAGGTGAAATAATCCCTGCTGAATTCTTAGTCGCTTGACCAATACCTTCATCATAAATCGTGACGTTCAGGTCAGGGTTCTGGCTTAAATAGTACGCCGTGACCGCCCCAACAATGCCACTACCAATAATCGTTACTTGTTTTTGCATTTTCCAACGCCTCCACAACCAATCTGCTTTCATTTTAGCATACTCGAATTTGTTGCGGGTGGCTGATTCAGTTGGATTAAAGTCAGACCATTGGTAGATGTTGCTGGTACTAGCTTTGCAGCGATTAATTTAATACCGTGGACTGGCTCTTTGCCCCTATGACTGGGACAGAGCAATCAATAGTTGTTGCCGGACAAAATTTTCGTTCGTCCAGTGTAAATAATGCTGACCTGGTGCATGAACTAGGTGACCAAGCTGGCACCACGGTGATTGTTGGTACGCCGTCAAGCGTTGGTCAGTGACTAAAACTTGGATTGGCAGCGTCAGTACCCGCTTTTCAGCGGTTCGAAGCGTCGTTACTAATTGTGGTAAGCATTGCGCTTCAGTCAGAATACTCGGGTTCGCGTAAGCTGCTAAATCAATACGGGCATTGGCGACACGTTCTGCCAGTAGGTTTAAAGGATTAACTTCTGCTAAGAGTTGCTGAAGTGTCAAAGTTTGTCGCTGTTGTACTAGTTGCGGATAGTTTTCAATAAAAGATTGGACGTTTGCAAGAAGTTGTGGTGCCATCGCGGCATAGGGTGGTTCAAGCAAAACTAAGCCACAAACATTATCTAAGTGCTGCTGGGCATATAAGAATGCGTAACTAGCGCCTAAACTGTGGTCCACCAATAATAAGTTGCTCACGTGTTCATGGTGAACCACATCCTCAAGATTGGCTAAAATATGCGGGACAGTGCGCACCATTTGACTATGAATGCTACGGCCCACGCCAATCGTGTCGATGGCAAGTAATCCCACCTGACTTGGCAATCGTGCCATTAAATGCTTAAAATTATAATCAGTGGCGTCCCAGCCAAACGCCGGTAAGCACATCAACGTCGGCTGTTGTGGTCCCGCCGGTCGGTACTGATAGTACACTTGTCCCAATTCCGTCATTAATTGATTCATGATTACTTGCCTCCCACAATGACAGACATCGTAAGTAGTTCCAAATGCTTTTTTATTACAGATAAAACACAGCTTTACAATCAGTCATGCATAGTCTAGTCCACAACTGATCAGTAGAAAATGGTTTTTAACCGCTTCGTTAAATCAACTGACCATTAAAAAAGTTACAAGATTTAAATAATCGTCACATTTTGACCATATTTTCGTTTTACACTTATTAATATGCACGACTATATTGTTTTAAAGGACTTTTGCCATGTTAGTTATTGTTTGGATTCTTTTAGTTTTATTGTTAGGACTCATGGGTTGGTTGGAATACCACAATCTTCAGCATCCGGTCATCCAGCCAGCTAAAACCCTGGCGCCGCGCGCACAGCTCCAATTGCAACATCAAGTGCGGCAACACGTGACCGATCAAGCACCACGATTGAAATGGTTATATTATGGAATGGCAGCTTGCTGGTGGCTCGGTGTTATCAGTTTACTAGTCAGTTGCTACTTGGTCAGCGCAAAATTAACCCTGTTGATTTTTCCGATTCGGAGTGTTGTCACAAGCATCGCCTTAATGATCGTTGGCATTATCTTGCTAATGATTCCCGCCTTAGTGTGGCCGACGCAAAGTTATGATTACTTGATTGGTCACTCAACTCAAGACCATCATTGGCAGCTAGCCGATACCGCCACGTTTGAACACTATCGTCGCTTTCAGATTTGGTTGGTTTTGGCATTAGACGTCTTCATCCTGATTGGTTGGATTAGTTGGGCCTACCGGGTCAGCACCGTTCCCATGGTCACTATTGAGTACCTACTAATGGTGGTGGCAATCGCCGTACCAGTTGTGGCATTGATCACGCTGTTAGCACAACTGCCATACTTACATCAAAACCGATACTTGATTCCGGTCAGCGGGCGCTTTGGCACCCAGCATTATCATGCGAATCAGGCACTCATGCAACAACAACCGGACTTAAAGTCACGGCTAATTATCGTTAATGTTGTTCGGATTATTGGTTACGCGTTGGGGTTGTATGCTTTATGGTTGTTATATGCCAACATTCTTGCACCGGCCTTTACGGTCGATACCAGTATCGTTTACCCCGCAGCGGCGTTTGCCATCATCGGATTGTTAATCGTGTTAACAGCGGGCGGTGTGTGGCTTCCCCGTTTCTATGATTACTTGCAATTATTAGATAACAAGACCTTGACGTTCAAATTGGCCGGTAGCGACCGCTTCCGTCGTTTTCGTTTTCATTTGTATTACTTCAAGTTGGCATTCAGTATTTTATGGATCGTTATCTGGGCATTGATCATCGGTTATATTTATTACTTTGGCTAGGTACGCTCACCAATAATACGCAAAACGGTACTCAAACTAATCTGAGTACCGTTTTTTAGTGTCATTTTATGAGACTTGCCAGCGAGGCCAACTTGAGCGCCAAAGGACTCAAAATAAGTGTCGCCATTGCGGCGCAAGAGCCATTACTGTTATATTACTGCGTTTTGAAGAGCGCAACAAAGTCAGCTTGCGCGCTCGCAGCTTCAAACGTTCGCTTGGACAGTGTCGTCACCTGCCGATCATTGAGCCACAGCACTTGGTAATCTGTAAAAGCATGAAGGTCGCGAACGTCATGTGTAATCATCAAGTAGGTTCGCTCAGGATGGGCTTGCATGACCTGAAACAACAACTGCACGTTTTCCCGATCGACCGCTGCTGTTGGTTCATCCAAAACAATCAATTCGCGATCAACTTGTAAGAACAGCAATAACTGAACTAATTTGCGTTGGCCCCCAGAAAGCTGACCATAATGCTGATCCCACAACGGGGCCAAGAATTGATAAGCTTGGGTATCAATAAGTTGTTGGAGCTGTTCAGTTGTCAATCGTAGTCGTCCGTGCTCGATGCCCAAAACCAGTTGGGCAACGTCCCGCACACGAATTGAAGACAGTAACGGGAGTTGTTGGTTCAAATAAATGGCTGCTTTAGGTAGGTCTAATTCACCTTGTGCCGGCCGCAAACCAGTGATGATATCAGCCAGCGTCGTTTTTCCAGCGCCATTTTGACCAATCAAAAAATTGACACCGGGACTTTTTAATTGAAAACTCACGTCCTTGAAGAACGGTTGCCCATTTCTTGAAAAGTAATATGCTAAGTGCTCAACACGCATCATTATAAGCCCTCCGTTGGCAGAATCTTAATGTGCCGATAGCTAAATCCGCCGATAACCAATAATACAATCAGACTCAGAAGATAAGTCGTCATAAAGTGGCTGACGGGGCCCACGCTGATCATCGCAAAAACATTGGTAACTAAGTAAATGGGACTAACCAGGTTGAGTAATGGGTTATTGGCAGACACTGCCAGCATGTTACTCAACATAAAGGTACCTACGACGACGATCAGCGCCAGTGCATTTCCAATCATATCGACAGTTTTACGTCGGAGTGCCAAGGCAATCAAGGGTAAGCCAAAACAAGTGACTGGTAGATACGTAAGCAACACAGTCAACCATAAGCGACCTAGCAACGATAAAAAGGCCAACTTGAAAGTAATCGCGCTCAACAGGGCCACCAACAATAAAGTCATCAAAATTATACCCAAGCTGACCAGCGCTTGACTGACAAGAAAAACTGCAGGGCTAACCACCAAGGTTCGATATTGTTTGAGATAACCCTGCTCGCGAAGAATGGCTACATTGCTGGCAGTCGTTAGACAATTGGAAAAAATCATCCAACCAATGTAGGGCACGACTTGAGCCGTATAAGTTGTCAGCGATAAAGGTTTAAAGAAAGCGCTACTGACATTCATGATTAAAAAGACAAGTGGCAAACAGATCGTGTAAATTAACACCCCGGGAGTATCCCGAATGACCTTAAAAAAATACTGCGTGTAGACCCCCACTTGAACACTATATTTGTGCATCACCATCACACCCCTTTTGTTAATCTAATTGTTTTATTATATGTTTATCATTTATCAAAAAGCAAGTATTCTTATACCAGGCATGTAAGTATGGCCAATTTACAAAGTTTTTGAGCTTGCTAAACGTCTTTAATTGCAAAAGGTAGTCTAAAAATGACTAAACGTCACCGTTCGAGCCTGCGCATCAATCCGGACATCCGCCCCCAATGGCGTACTGAGCATGGGGACTGTATGGCAGCTATCGTAGTCGTAAATAATTGGTAATTGGCGATCCCCCAGCACCTCCTGTAAGATATCGATTGGCAACCGCCCGCTGCCTTGATCATCGTACAACGCGTGTTTTCCCAAAATAATGCCAGAGATTTGATCAAAAACACCAGCCAACGCTAACATTACGAAATTTTTTTCCAGCGTTGCTGCAGTTTTCTCGGCATCTTCAATAAATAAAAGCTCGTTACCAGTTAATTTTGGAAAATAAGGTGAGTTAAAGAAGCCGTACATGGTGTTCAAGTTCCCACCGATCAAACGGCCAGCCAAAACGGGGGTCGCCGTATAATGCCAAGTATTTGCGTGCATGTGTTTCGGATGTTCAAAGGTCTCCCAATTGATCGCTTCATCCGTCCACTGTGCCGGTGCCGGTTCGGTTACGGCCTGCCCCGGTGCTGCGCGGTAGACTGTCAGAAAATTTTGCCAAGTAGTTGTCACGATCTCTGACTCTAAGGCGCCAAGTGAGGCTACTAAGGCCGGTCCGTAAATCACACGACAGTTAGGCGCGTGCGTTTGCACCGCCAATAACACGGCCGTCGCATCGGAGTAACCAACAATTGTTTTGGGATGCTGATTGAGATACTCGTAATCGAGCATTGCTAGAACCGAATTTGCGTTTGTCCCACCAATCGTTGCCATCAAGATGTCCAGCGAATCATCATGAATTAACGCGTTGATTTCGGCCGCCCGTTCTTTGATGGAACCAGCACGGTAACTATCCCGTCGTCCCGTCAAATTACCGGCAACTAAGGTCACTCCTTGGGTTGCCAAGAACCGTCGTGCGCGAGCATAACGGTTTGGCGATAATGCCGTAATCGGCGTTGATGCAGAAAATGTCCCAATTTTCATTGTATTCCCACCCCACAAGATTAAAATATAATTAAAATAAGTGTAGCACTTTTTAATCTTAACGTACTTCCAATCGACGTATTTCCTCAAAAAAACGACTTTCAGCTAATAACTTGCTGAAAGTCGTTTAGTAATCAACTGGCTATGCTCGTTTTGAGCGACTTAATTGACTTATTGTGTGACCACGTTTGAGCGGTTGGCTGAAACGTAATTCCCTTTATTCGTTAAATAATAGCGTGAGCCACCCGACCGTGAGTAAACCTTCGTTACTTTAATTCGATCACCAGCGGCGTGGTAAGCGTGTCGATTAGACTTAACAAAGTTTGAAGATTTATAGGTGTAGAGTCCCACTTTAGCCTTGATCCAGCCACTGGAAGGTACTGATTCATAGTACCAATGATCAGATTTGGAGACCTTCGCCGTGATATAACCACCACTCACCTTAATTCGATAGAAATTCCCACTTTTAACCAATTTACCACTGTAGATGCCACCCTTTTTCAAGGTTTTACCCGTCGAGGTTGTCAAATTAACATCTTTGAACAAAGTGCTCTTTTCACGAAGTTGATATAATCCGTGTTGGCCGACCCAATAGCCGGTGACGTCCTGTGATAAGACCCATTTATTCAGACCACTTAAGTAAACCAGCTGTTTGGAACGACTCTTAGTGACTGACTTGGTTGCTGTGACCTTGTAGTATTTTTTCTTAGCGCTACTGGGCACTTTTGTGCCGTCATAATAGCTCGACGCCCCATTATTGAGGTACACATGTTGCCCTTTCGTATAACTGCTGTAGGCATACGTCGTGCTAGTTGAACTGGTCGACGATGATGTCGAAGTCCCGGAAGTCCACCAGCTTAACGGGTGGTATGTCGTCACGGAAGCACTGTCATACAAACTGTTATCAACATATTGTCCTAGCGAAGATAAATAATAGCTACTGGAATATTGCCACAATGAGAACGAAATCGTCGGCTTCGAGGAGTAATTTGCAATCCACTGGGCATCAAAACTTTGCCGTGCCGTGTTGGCGTATGTGGTTGCAAATGACTGGTACGAATAAAAAATCAACTTCTTGCTCGTTAACGACCGCATCTCAGTATACCAAGCCTTGACAGCCGCGTTGGCCGCCGTGCTACTCATGGAAGTCGTTTCAAAATCCAAGACGTAGAACTTCGTGTTCTTATTTGCGCGTTGATAGAACTTATCTGCCTCGGCTTTGGCAGTCGCGGTACTCGTAAAGGTCGCATAGTCATAGGACCCGAACGGAACACCATATTTCACATAGAGACTCTCATTAGAGGTGTGGTAGAGATCCTCATAACTGCTCCCATATTGCACCCGGTTGATGACAAAATCAGCCTGACTCTTCAAACTTTGAACCTCGGTACTCGTTAACTGACCTTGCCACTCTGAGATATCCGGCACCGCCGCGTGTGCCTGAACGACTCCGGTACCACCTAAAAAACAACCCACGAGCAGCAGTATCAACCGCCACTTTTTCTGCATGACCAAATTACTCGCCTTCCCATCATTAGTTTGATATGTACGTTTACTGCACACCTTATCCTACCGATAAAATGTGCAGATAAGTTCTCAAACTGATTGCAGTCGCTTTACAATTTGTTTACATTATAAACTAATGCAGGAAAGTGTGATTTACTAGTAAAATGATTCATGTGGAAACTTTTCTAATCGATATAGGCCTTCATCATCCGGGTAGATTCCTCCAGGCTTAGGTCGATACCCGAAGTGTTGGTAAAATAAGTGCGCAGTCACGGACGCTGGAATTTCTACACGGTGGGCATGACTGAAATAGACATCCTGTTCAAGGGTATGCAGAATTTGACGCCCACCACCCATGCCTTGAACCTCCGGATCAACAAAAATCGTGAACAGACTGTACTCACCTGGGCGCCCCCAGTATGACCCAATCGCCCCGGTCGCAACGAGTTGCTGCTGAAAATAACCGACATAAAAGTGCGTCGCAGCAGCTTTTTGGCATAGCCAAGCCGGTGTCATCTGGGTAATGAGCCGATCCAAGTATGCTTTGGGATAGTCACCCTGATTACTCGTCAGTAATGTGCGCGCAATCAGTGCCGCCGCTGCTGGCGCATCCGTAGTTTTAAAACGTTGAATTTGTAATTGCATATGACAACTCCTCTCGTATTGCACTATTCTTTGCTCGTTGCAATGAACAACGAATACCTTTTTGATCGTCTGCCGATACCAATTTAACAATAACCACTTAAGCTTCCACAAACCAAGGTTCTAAAATTTTTAACGTAGCTTGCTCAAAATCGATACACACTTGCGCCCCATATGGAAGTGCCGTTCGCGGAAAAGCGTGACCAAAATTAATATTGTACAGAATTGGCAATTTCAAATCGGCTGTCTCATCGATCAAAATTTGGCGGTATTCCTGATAATAATGCTCATTCTGCGGCTTACCTACAATCACGGCGGCTACGTTTGTCAAAATCTCAGCTTGTCGCATTCGTTGCAGCATCCGCTTGAACAAATCTGGCTGCGGCTGTTCGTCACTCGTTTCGATAAACAGAATTTTTCCGCGCCATTCGGCTGCACATGGAATCAGTCTGAACTGTTCCGCAACTTGCCGTTCGTCTGGATAACGGGTCGTGGTCAATAAATCATAAAAGCTGTCCAGACAACCACCAAGTAGCGTCCCACTGATTGTCCCGTGACCACGTAACACTTCGTAATGGTGCATTTCGGTGTGGGTCATGCGCCGTGTTCCCTGCGCCGATTCACTGAAATTTGTTCGTTCGTCATACCACACAGGACTGCTAATAATGCTTGTCTGCTGAGGATTTTCAAAGTAACGCTGCCAAGTCTTCGTGGTATACGGCAACATCGTCGGCCCTAATTCGGCCAAGTCGCTTAAGAAATTGGGGCCATAAAAAGTTTGCAGTCCAAGCTGATAAAACATCAAATGATTGATCGTCGTATCTGAAAAGCCTGTAAACAGTTTAGGCGACCGCCGAACCGCCGTCTTAAACTGCTCATCAGCCATCAAAAATGGCACGGTTCGATACGTATCATCACCGCCAATTGCCGCCACAACTCCACGGATACTTGGGTCTAAGAAAGCCGTCTTCAAATCGGCGGCTCTTAATTCAGGGCGTTGCTGTAAAATCAGTCGCCCTTTCAAAGCATTCGGCATCATGACTGGGACGAGCCCTAGTTGGCGCATCCGTTTTAGCCCCCGATTCAATTGATGTTGCTGCGTGAGTTCTCCGAGCGTGCCGCTCGAAAGACTGACGACAGCCACGTGATCACCAACGTGCAATGGTGCTGGTTTTAACATATTCTCACCCTTTCCTAATTTAATTTAAAATTAATTTTATCATCATTATATAATATTTTAAATTGTTATTTGGTTTTTATTCATTTTCAATGTAACCAACGACTAAATAGGTCACTGAGTCCGCTGCTCTGCATGACTCAGTGACCCGTCGCCCTATTGTAGCCAATCTTTTATGTCAACCAAGCGAATCTTATGCGTACCCGCTGACCATCGTTCTGGCTGTGCCTTAACCATTGTCAGCAACTCTGTTAGTGACTCGGAACCAACAATCAACTGTTGCAGTAATTCAGAAATCAGTGGGGAACGTGGTTGCGCACCAACTAATAAACAATGTTCACCTTCAAAGGCTAACACGTCACCTCCCGCCCGTAAACGGCCAAACGGGCGGTGCAACTTGACGGTACCCAAAATCAGCAAGCCACCTTGTTCAAATAACGTTTTCAACAACCAATAATCGAGTTTAAAGTGGTTAGACCGTTGTCGTAAATCGGCCGGCAATGCTTTAGCTACCGGTATAATCGTTTTGAAATTCCGACTATACTGATGCCACGATTGAGCCCAGTCCTCACGCTCACAGATAAATCGCCGGGGTAATGTCAATTGACCTGCATAATCACAAACTTTTTTAATAGCCGGATCACTCATTATTGACGGACTGGCTTCAAAAATAGGACGCAATTGTCGTATCAGTTCAATAAACTCCGCTAGATAATCGGCAAAGCCTGGCGTTGCTAAATTAATCAAAATTCGCTTAGCGACGCAATAAGTCACCGCATCCTGATACGTCACCTTGGCGTGCTCAATGGCATCTTGATAGGCTGTCATAATATCAAACAGTCGTGGGTTGGTATAATCTAAAGTTGTCGAACCAGCATGTTTATAATAATTATAAAATGGTTGTTGCACATAGGCGACTCGCTCACAGTAACTCAACATGTCCAGCAAAATATCTAAATCCTCGTAGACCATCCGCTGGTAACGATATTTCTGCCAACACGAACGTGCATATAATTTATTTCCGGAATAAGCATTATTTAGACCGTATTTAAGATAAGTCGCAATTGCCACGTGCTCAGTCGCATCTGGCAAGCTCAGCAGACTAGTTGTGCGGTGAGTCGCCGCGTAGATTTTACGAACATCACAAACGACGATTTGGGCATGACTACGCTCAGCCGTTGCTACTAAGGTCGCATACATCGTCGGTTCGACCCAATCATCAGCATCGACAAAACCTAAATAGCGGCCATGCGCGGCGGTAATCCCCGCATTACGTGCAGGTCCCTGTCCTTGGTTACGTTGATGGATAACCCGAAATAGGTGCGGCCAGCGCGCACAATATTGGTCACAAATTGTAGCCGTGCCGTCCGTACTACCATCATCAACAATAATGACTTCTAAGGCCGCTAATGTCTGTTTTTTTAATGAGGTCAAACAACGCCTTAACCAGTGCTCCTCATTATACGCAGCCACAATAACAGAAACTTGAACTTGCATACTGATTCCCCCAACACTCCAAATGATTTCGCTTACATTATGACACACATGCTTCGCATATCACAGCACGGATCCATGATAGGGATAATCATGCGCAGTCGTGGTCTGATACTCTCGTAAATCGTCGATACGTTCTGCTAAATTAAAATGAACTGCTGAAAGCCCATCAAACTGAGTCATCCGGTCAGTAACAGCGGTGAAGGACCACTGGGCAAAGATCATGTTGTCAGTTGCTGACCACAACCGCTGAATCGACCACGCCGTTACCCGTTGAACTCTTAATTGATGTTCAATCCAGGCTTGAACTTCCGCTAATGATAGATATGCTGGTCCATAGCATTCTTGATAATAACAATCGACCGCAAATATTCTTGGTAACGCTTCAAAATCACGAGTGACCCACATCGCAAAATATTGCTGGACTTTTGCTTTTCGGTCCCGAAGTAGTGCCGTTTCGATTTCGGTCATTTATAACACCTTCCGTTTTAAGATTACTTTTTAGAGGCCGTAATTCTAGTTAATAAACAGGCGATTACCATTATTTTAACATCACTAACAATTAACAAGACCAAATATTGACTAAACAAGTCTATCAGTTGTATTCAGCAGTCATTTCTGGCACAGTTAACTTAATCATAATATTAATAAAGTGAGCCGATAAATATGATCAAAGTTACTAACCGACACTTTCAAGATGTGCCTGCGCTGGAAGTTGTTACTACAACCCATTTAGACCAACCGCTGCCACTAGTGATTTTTTACCACGGTTGGCAGTCCAATAAAGAACTCGTCTTGACCCAAGCACGTAAACTGGCTCGCAAGAATTTACGAGTCGTCTTGCCCGATGCCATGAATCACGGTGAACGACACCAAATCGTTAGCCAGATTCCTTCATTTACTTTTTGGAACAGTATCCAAGGTAATCTTGGCGAATTCGAGCTAATTGTGAATTACTACCGGGAGCGCAAACTCATTTTGAATGAGCAGATTGGTGTTGGCGGTTACTCAATGGGTGGCATGACGACCGGGGCTTTATTGACCCATCATCCTGAAATTAAAGCAGCCACAATCATTATGGGGACCCCTAACCTGAACGCGTACGCCCAACTAGTCCGCAAGCATGCGCAGGCCCATGCTTATTACATTCCCAGTGATTTAGCCCTATTGACGAGTTGGCTAGATCACTATGATCTTAACCTGCAACCGGAAACCATCAATCATCGGCCACTTTTATTTTGGCATGGTACTGAGGATGAACGGATTCCTTATTCACAGTCTCGTAATTTCTTTGACCGCGTGCATACCGCCCCGTATGCTGAACAAGTGGCATTTATCACGGGTTATCAAGCCAAACATCTGGTCAAAGTGCCTCTGATGAACAAAGTTGCTAATTTCTTCGATTATTATTTAAATTAATTATCAAAGGCTCAACCATGGTTAACGTTAGCCTTAAAAGAGCGTGCTTAGTCGGTCACCCGATTAAACACGCTCTTTTAAGGCTACTCAAACTATCTGTCACACATTGTAATGATCGTTATTGTCAGCTACAAGTTCTTTGAATTTCTTATTTGCCAAGCACAACCGGCGCCTATAGCTGAAATCAATGCTGTACTAAACATGACTGTTTGAAAGCCAATTGCATTCATCGCGGGTACCCGACTACCCACTGTAAACACCACCACAGCAATTGCCGTGCCAGCCGCACCTCCAAGTAACCGAAAAACGTTGTAAATTCCGGCTGCCTTACCGATAACTGCCGGTGACACTCCCCCCAAAACTGCATGCTGTAACGCGGGGCCCGCCATTGACAATCCCATCCCAGCAATTGCCAGCGGAGCAATCATCATAACATAAGCCGCATGGTTGGCAACTAGGTAACCAAGCATGAAATACCCAAATGTTTGAGATAATAGCCCGATAACTGCCACAATCGCTTCCCCGTAGAGGTCCACAGCTTTGCCAGCAAATGGCGCAACTAATACTAGTGTCCCAGTCCAAGGTAATAAGGACAATCCTGCCTCCCACGCATTATCATGCTGAACAACTTGTAAGAATTGGGGTAAAAAGAAAACGACTCCGTACATCGCGGCATATAATAAAAAAGTCGCCACATTTCCCATCGTAAAAATACGCTTTTTAAAAAGCGTTAACGGCATTAACGGTGCAACGACATGTTGCTGTCGCTTGATAAACCAAGTGCCTGCAACTAAGCCAATTATCAGGCCAACGAACGGACCAATTCCATTAATACTAGTCGAACTGGCAGCTAAGGCCCAAATGATTGCGGTCATCGCTAACATTGAAAGACCTGCGTCCGTTAAATTAATTGGTGTTGCTACCCCGGTACTTTCTGGTAAATAGAACCGGGATAATCCTATGACAATCAGGCCAAGTGGCACATTGATCCAAAAAATCCACTGCCAGGTTAATTTAGCTACAATTAGACCACCCAGAGCCGGCCCGACAATCAGTGCCAGTCCACCGATACCGCTCCAGATTCCTAAAGCTTTCCCACGCTTCGCAACTGGAACTGCAGCCGTTAAAATAGCCATTGACATCGGTGTCATGACGGAGGCCCCAATACCTGCAATGACACGTGCCACTATCAATAATGGCATTCGATTGGCTAATGCACAAAACACTGAACCCAGCGTAAAAACTAAAATGCCGAGATTATAAACCCGGCGGCGTCCAAAGCGATCACCTAATGCAACGCCCACAAGTAACGTTGCTGCAATCGCGACATTGTAAGCGTTGAGGGCCCACTGTAAACTGGCCTCCGAGATGTCGAAATCAATTTTAATTGCTGTTGACGCCGTTGTCACAATCATTGAGTCCATCATTGCCATAAAAAAGCCTAATGAAGTTAACGCTAATAACCAGCCAAACTGTCGCTGTCGATTTTCCATGTTTTCCGCCCCATTATCATTTATTCAGACTTACCAATGCTGAATAAGCCTACTCACAAAGTTTAAATCTACTATGTCAATCTTTTTCTTAGATTTAGTTGGGTGGCCACCCACAATAGTTCAAATATTTTTGAACTATTACAGCGTACCATCCCACTAACGATTCGGCAACAAAAAAATACCAGTTCAAAAGACCAATCGGCACTTAAGAACTGGTATTAGTCAGAATCACAGTTGAAGACCGCCCAAAATACTCAGCAATTTAAAGGCTTTGATAAAAATGGGTAACATAGTGATCAAAAGTTTTGGGGTTCAACATGACGTATTTTTCACGTGCAACTTTTTTGACGGTTATTAATCCTGCTTTTTCCAGCAATTTAAAATGATATGAACCAGCGGTTTTACTAATCCCCATTGCTTGTCCGACTTGCCCACAAGTAACGGCCTGATCCTGCAGCTTCAAATACTTAACAATGTTCAGTCTAACCACGTCAGCCAGCACTTTAAATACTAATAGCTGCTGGGAATCAACTTCAGACCGCGGTATTTCATTTGCCAATATTTTTCACCTACTTTTACCAACAAAGGTCGCTTGCTTATTCCGTCCGTGCTGGCCGAATTCGTTTGCCCCAATATTGGAAATAATCTGTCCGTAACGCACCGTTATAGAGTTTCCGGCGTTTCGTGGCTTTTTGTCCATAGAAGTCTTCAAATTCTAAGTCACTGGTCAAGATATACTTGCTCCAACTTGGCAATTTACTGTAAACTTGGCCCATTTGCCGATAGAGAATCCGGACACTATCTCGATCGCTTAGCCGCTCCCCATATGGTGGGTTCGCAATTAGGACCCCGTTGATCTTGTCAGTCGTAAAGTCTTTGACAGCCAGTTGTTTGAAATGAATGTCATGCAACAGCCCGGCTTCCCGCGCATTCAGCTTGGCGATATCAATCATTTTACCGTCAATATCATACCCACTAATATCCAGCTCAGTGTCGTAATCGGCTAAACTATCAGCTTCGTCTCTCAATTGTTGACTCAGGCCAGCGGGAACCCAGTCCCACTTTTCGCACGCAAATGCGCGGTTGAACCCCGGGGCAATGTTGCGCGCCAGTAAAGCGGCTTCGATTGGAATCGTCCCCGAACCACAAACTGGATCAACAAATGGATTATCCGGATACCACTTAGCTAGCATCACTAAGGCAGCGGCCATGTTTTCTTTTAAGGGTGCGCCCCCCTTTTCGACTCGGTAACCCCGTTTGAATAAACTAGAGCCAGTTGTATCCAGCGTTAACAACACGTGATCCTTATTAATAGCCACTTCTAATGGGAACAAAGCGCCTGTCTCCGGAAGGTGCCCGCTCCGATGATAAGTATCGGCTAACTGATTAACGATCGCCTTTTTGACGATAGACTGCACGTCGGGAACACTGTGGAGTTTAGAGTTGCGCGATTTACCTTCAACTGGAAATTCAGCGTCCATCGGCAATAACTGGTCCCATGGCAATGCGAGAGTCTTTTCAAACAACTCATCGAACGTATAAGCATCAAATTCACCAACGATGATCTTGATTCGATCAGCCGTTCGTAACCACAAGTTGGTCCGCAAAATATCTTTGATCGTTCCGTTAAATCGAACCCGGCCATTTTCAGTTTGAACTTGATACCCTAAATCTCGTAATTCACGCCCCACTAATGCTTCAATTCCGCTAGCGGCGGTGGCAATTAATCTAAATTCTTGCATAGTTTCCTCCTGCGACGCCTGTTCTGTAGGCGTATCTTGTTGAGTAAATATTTCCACTAAATTGGTTTCCTCACCTAGTTTAGCATAAGTTGCTAGTTTGCTAACTGATCGAATAAAAAAACTGGGACAAAAGCGAACTTTTGTCCCAGTCTCCTGTCTAAATGTAAATTCCTGTAGGCCATGTTTTGTACCTAGTTAAAGTACAGGGTCTGTTAACTAGGCGGTAATCATCTATCTCGAGATTACTAATCTCCCCCCACATTTAGTTCAGTTCCTTATGTGAAGCGCCCCTACCGTAGTTTGGGTTGCCCGCTCGTGGGGTTTACCGCGTTCCAACTCAACCGTTTCCAATTGAGTATCGTCACTGTGGCACTTTTCAGGAATACTCGGGCATAGCCGAAGCCTTAGCCGTTTTTTCCGCCGTTACCGATAAATCGGTACCCCGGCTTATTTTTTCACCGAGCACGAACACTACAAGCATCGCAGCTTGTGCGAGCATGGACCTTCCTCAGCCGACATAAGCCGACCGCGATTACCCAGAATTTACATCGAATCACAATTATAGACGGTGTGATTCATTTTGATTATTATCTAATTGGGCACCAAAGACATGACGTTCCAAGTTAGACAAACGTTTCAGAATATCCATATTCGTCACCGTACTAGTCGGTTGAGAAGATGGACTGGTTGCACCGACAGCGACTTGCTTGGTAAGCTCGTCAACCTTGGCCCGTAACCGTTCATTTTCATCTGAAAGTTGTTGGTTATCTTTAGTAAATGACTCATAGTCCTTAATGACATTATCTAAGAAGCCGTCCACGTCGGCAGGATCATAACCCCGCATCTTTGGCTTAAACTCTTTTTGAAGGATGTCTTTGGGAGTAAAATTACGTTTAGCCATATTTAAAAACACCTCATTGTTATTCGCGCGATACCCATTCGGCATCCGCATTACTTAAAACATTGTAGCAGACTTTATTCAAAATTAAAACCATTATTCTGTTTTTCTGCATATTCATTGGCACTTTCCTGTAACCAGTCGAAGTCGATCAGGGTCAATGGGTACGGATGAGTGTCACTAAAGTTCCGAATCAAATCATAGTCATACGTGGGTTTCCCGGGGTTATCTGGATCATATACCAGAGTGGCCGCATCCGTATGGGTAACCATAAATTCTTGGTAATTTTTTAATTGTTGCGGATTTTCATACGGTTGTTTACTGACTGGTGCATGAAAATCGACTTGGGCCAGCAAAGTCTGTAATTTAGCTTGGTTATTTTCATTCCAGCGCCCACCAAATTCACCATATGGTAACATCATTGCCACTTTCAATTCTGGATATGTCTTTTTGAGCGTTAACCCTACTTCCGCTGTCCACTGTTCAATACCGAGCTGACCACCCGTTATCAGCCAATCCATACCATCCTCGATCTGCGTCGTTAAGTAATTAGTTAACGCAAACTTAATAACTTTTAGTTTATCATCCTGATCACCAAAGACATTCAACTCGTAACTCCGGTAACCACTAAGCCACAACCGGCTCATAAAAAAGTCTCCTTTCTGTCACTAAATCGGTCTAAATCAGTTAAAAACTCACAGATATTTCACATTCCCTATTAGTTAATGGTAAAATGTAACATTATTAGGAGGTTGATTAATGTGACGATTCGCTATCCAAACGGTCAAGTTTATCGCCAACCCGGCCCAACTAAATCGAAATCTTCCAAATTTGCCAACGTCAATTTTGGCGATCGTGGAATGAGCTTGGAACAAGAAATCAATGATAGTAACGCCTATTATCTTGAAAATAATATCGCAGTTATTCATAAAAAGCCAACGCCCATTCAAATCGTTAAAGTCGATTATCCCAAACGCAGCGCCGCTGTAATCCGCGAAGCTTATTTTAAACAGGCTTCTACTACTGATTATAACGGTGTCTATCGGGGGAAGTATTTAGATTTTGAGGCCAAGGAGACCAAGAACAAAACGGCTTTTCCGCTAAAAAACTTTCATGAGCATCAAATTAAGCACATGCGCCAGTGCTTAGCTCAAAGCGGAATCTGTTTTGTTATCATTCGGTTTGCGAGTTTGGGGCGCCTATTTTTGTTAACAGCCAGCGACTTATTTACTTATTGGGATCATCAAGGAGATGGTGGTCGCAAGTCAATTCCACTGACGGATATTGAACATTTAGCCGCGGAGCTACATTATCAAATCAATCCACGCATTCCCTATTTGGATGCGCTTGATCATATTATTGATGAGACCTCATCAATTCATTAAAGGAGAACATCATGGCAGGTAACAATGAACAGAACTCACGGGTTGCTCGCAGAAAAAGCCAACCTAAACCACCTAAGAAACACTGGTTTCGGCGGATTATTTTATCCTTAGCTGCACTGTTTGTCATCGGGGTACTCGCTGGTCTAGCACTTTTCTTCTACTATGCGCAGACGGCACCAACAGTCAAACAGAGTGACCTTGTCAATACGGGGACCGCTAAGATTTATGACCAGAACGACAAGTATTTGACCTCTTTGGGAACTAACGACCACGAATACGTTAAGTCTAGTAATATCCCATCCACACTTAAGAATGCCGTCGTCTCAATCGAAGATCGCCGTTTTTACAAGCATAAGGGGGTCGATTATTACCGGATTCTTGGGGCTGCAGTCGGCAACTTAAAAGGTAGCTCACTTGGGATGCAAGGTGGGAGTACCTTGACCATGCAACTCGTTAAACTTGCGGTCTTTTCCACCAGTACTTCGGATCGAAATTTGAAAGTCAAAGCGCAGGAAGCCTGGATTGCGCTTAATCTTGAAAAACATTACAGTAAATCTCAGATTCTGGAATTTTACATCAATAAGGTCTATATGGGTAACGGGATTTATGGTATGGGGACTGCCGCCAAGTATTATTACGGTAAGTCATTAAAAGATCTGAGCCTTAGTCAACTCGCACTGCTCGCAGGTATGCCGCAATCACCAACCTACTACGACCCGACGACTTATCCATCATACGCAACTAGCCGCCGTAATCTGGTGCTGGAAGCGATGTACGATAACAAGGTCATCTCCAAGAGTCAGGAAACTGCTGCTGAAAAAGTCAGTGTCAAGACGGGCTTAACTAGTTCGGGACGTTCAAGCCTAGCGAAGCATGAAAAGACAAATAAAATCTTGGATGCTTACCTGAACGAAGTCCGTCAAGACCTCCTCAAAAAAGGTTATAATTTAACCGATGGCGAGAAAGTTTATACGAACATTGACATGGATGCCCAGAAACGGCTTTATGACATTGCCAACACGTCTCAATACGTCAACTATCCTAATAATGGAAAACAGACTTTCCAATTAGGGGTATCGGTTGTTGACTCATACACTGGCAAGGTCTCAGCTATGATTGGTGGTCGGAAAACCGGTAATGTCACGTACGGAACCAACCGAGCTGTCTGGACATCACGCTCAAACGCTTCGACGATGAAACCGATTCTCGATTATGGACCAGCCATTGAATATTTGAATTGGCCAACTTACAAGTCGTTGTCTGATACGAAATACAAATATCCCGGGACTAACATTTCCGTGCATGACTTTGACAATAATTACTTGGGCAATATGACGATGCGTGAAGCACTGGTTCAATCACGGAACATCCCAGCAATTCGGGCCTTACAAGCCGTTGGTAAAAGCCGAGCCAAAACCTTTGCCAATAACCTTGGGATGAACCTCAAAACCGTTAACTATGCCAACGGGATCGGTGCTGGTGTTTCCACCTTACAAGTTGCCGGTGCCTACGCTGCGTTCGCCAACGGTGGTGTTTATCATAAGCCATACTACATCCGTAAAGTGACTACTTCTGATGGCGTTACGACATCGTATACTAGCACTGGTAAGCGCGCCATGAAGAAATCAACGGCATACATGATTACTGATATGCTGAAAGGGGTCATCAATAGTTCTACTGGGACGGCGACAACCGCTAAGATCAGCGGCGTTTACCAAGCTGGTAAGACTGGTACTGACAACTATGCTTCTCAGTATAAAAACAAAGTACCATCCGATGCCGTCGTTGACTCATGGATGGCCGGTTACACGAAGAATTATTCGGTCGCCGTTTGGACTGGCTATGATAAGTCCACCGAAGCTGGTGGTTATCTAGATACCTCCAACGAAAAGATTTCACAACAAATTTATCGCGCCATGATGAATTACCTTCAACAGTATTCACCAAACTCTGATTGGACCAAACCAAGCTCAGTTGGCACGACTAAGAAGAACGGTATCGAAGAACTTTACGTTGTTGGTCACCTCTTCTCCAGTAGTGAAGCCTCGTCAGGAACCGCTAGTTCAGCTAGCTCTAGTTCAACAACAACGGGTAGTTCAAGCACCAGCACAGAAGCAAGTAGTCGTAGTTCGGAAAGTAGCAGTAGTAGTTCCGAAGCTGCTTCTTCCTCAAGTAGCGCCGAAAGTTCATCTTCTGAATCTAGTTCAGAAAGTAGCAGTAGTTCGGAAGCCAGTTCAAGCTCCGAAGCAAGTTCCGAAGCGACTTCATCGGAAACACCGACCGCTGATACCAATAACACGACTGAAGGACAATAAGAATCACCCAAGACCACTGAATTCGATTCAGTGGTCTTTTTTTATGTGCACTGTTTTACCGAAATAACACACAAAGTTTACATAAACTAAACTCAAAATCAACGTTAACACGGCGAATTACCACTACAATACAAAGTAACTTAATAAACTGAGCAAACCAATTAAGACAAAGGAGTTGCATATCGTGGTTGCCATTAAGCTACACGAATTATCCAAAAGTTTTCAAGGTCCGGTAATCAATCAACTCAGTCTGACGATTCCTGATCAACAAATCACGGCATTAATTGGCCCGTCCGGTTCCGGCAAATCAACGCTCTTAAACATGATTGCGGGTCTCACGACACCTGACAGTGGTCAAATTTCATTTGATAATCAGCCCATTTTTGACGCCGCGACTCATTGGAATCAGCCCCCTGCCCAGCGGCACTTGGCGATGGTTTTTCAAGACTTTGCCCTGTGGCCGCACATGACGGTCCAAGAAAATGTCGCTTTCGCTTTAGAAAAGCATCTGACCAAGCCGGAATTGACTGCTCAAGTCAACTGGGCCCTCGAACAAGTTAGTCTGATTGACTTCCGACATCGTTATCCACGTGAACTTTCTGGCGGGCAACAGCAACGGGTCGCCCTTGCACGGGCACTAGCGACCCAACCGGATTTGATTTTATTCGACGAAGCTTTAAGTGCGCTTGACCCCGAACTGCGCACACGGCTTCAATTAGAAATTCGCGCCCTGATTCACGACCAGCATCTGACGGCCATCTTTGTAACTCACGACCGTCCAGAAGCCTTGCAAGTTGCCGACCACCTCGTATTACTGCAAGGGGGCAACGTGGTGCAGACGGGCACACCAGCACAGCTGTACCAACAGCCAAAATCTCAATTTGTCGCCAATTTTATGGGCACCCT
The DNA here is from genome assembly GCF_049745435.1 of Lactiplantibacillus sp. YT640. Lineage (NCBI taxonomy): Bacteria > Bacillati > Bacillota > Bacilli > Lactobacillales > Lactobacillaceae > Lactiplantibacillus > Lactiplantibacillus sp. YT640. The sequence goes on along the minus strand of NZ_JBMNVY010000011.1, from coordinate 39,024 downwards.
TAATCAGATCAACGCGCACCAGGCCATTCGCCCGGAATATGTCGCAGTCAGTCAAACGGGTACTCAGCAGCCCACTTACCAAGGCTTGGTGCAGCGTTCAACCTTTATGGGCGATCATTTTGATACTTACGTTCAAGTCGGCGCCTATGATTGGCACGTCAAGACCCAGCTACCCTATACCACTGCACCGATCACATTAAGCATCGATCCACATCAAATACTAACTTTTTAGGAGTTGACTCACATGTCTAAAGCAGCAATTATCACATTATCCACGCTCGGCGTGCTCGCAATTGGCACGTCGCTTTATGTTAATCAACATCAGAAAAAAACGTTAACCGCCAATGCGCAAACCAGTCAACAAGTCTTAACAGTATACGCTGCTGGACCTAAACCCCTTTCTGATCAAATCATCCACGGTTTTGAAGCCAAAACTGGCATTAAAGTCAAAAGTTTTGACGGCACGACCGGGAAAATTTTAAGTAAGGTCAAGACCGAGCAAGGCAATCCCCAAGCTGATGTGCTGATTTTAGCTTCAATGGCCGCTGGCGTCGATTTACAAAAGAATGGCCAGCTATTAACCTATCAGCCTTCTCAAGCTAAACACCTGAATAAACAATTTAAAGATACTAGCCACCAGTTGATCAATTACAGTGCTTCGGCAGTCGGCATCACCTACAATACGCAGCACATCAAATCGGCACCGACAGACTGGTCTGACTTGACAACCACTCCGTATCGCAATCAAGTGACCATTCCGGACCCCCAAACCTCTGGTTCTAGCTTGGACTTCATTAACGCTTATCAAATGAAACACGGTACGCAACTACTTAAAGCCCTTCAAGAAAACGGTGCCGATATCGGGGGTGCTAACAAGGAAGTACTCGATGCAGTCATCACTGGCCAAAAAATCGCCGTCTTTGGTGGGGTCGATTACATGAGTCTAACAGCTATTAAAAAAGGCGAAAAAATTGGTTTCGTTTATCCTAAGAGTGGGACTTTGGTCAATCCACGACCGGCGATGATTTTGAAGGCTAGTCGTCATCAAGCCGCTGCCAAACAATTTATTGACTATCTCTTATCAGCTAAAGTTCAAAGACAAATTCAAAAAAGTAACTTAATTCCGGGTACCACGAGCACTTTGACCGATCCACGCAATGGCGAAGCCATCAAAGCCTACACGGTCAATTGGACCAGTGCCAACGCGGCCCTGACTAAAAACGTTGTCGCATTCAATCAGGTCTTTAGCCAATGAGTAATCATCAAATCCGCTTGTCCTTATCAATCATCACCAGTTGCTTGTTGGCAACTCTGATTATCGGCCCGTTAGTCGCCCTGATTGGTCAAACACTAGTCGGGCAATCGCCAAGCCAGCTATGGTCACAACTGACGCAGCCAACCAACCGTGTGAGCATTCAACACAGTCTGTTCCTCAGTGGGGGCACGGTCGTCGGGACAACCCTGCTAGCCACCCCTTTGGCATGGATCATGACGCACACCCGTTTAACAAAGCTCGCCTGGTTGCATTGGCTCTTGTTAGTGCCATTCATGACACCACCATATATTAACGCGATGGGCTGGTTATATTTCTTTCAACCACACGGATTACTGGCTCAGCTTAATCCGAGTTGGCACCACCAATTTCAGTGGCTATTTTCACCGTTCGGGATGGTCATTATCATGAGTCTGCATTTGTATCCCGTGGCATACTTAGGCTTACGCGCAGCCCTCATGCAATTCAACCAGCGCTGGCTTCAAGCGGCCGAAGTTCATGGGGTCAACACCTGGCAACGACTAGTGCGAATCACATTACCAATCATGTTAGTCCCATACTTAGCTGTATGGATTTTAGTCTTTACCAAAACCTTGGCTGAATTTGGAACGCCAGCCACCTTTGGTCGGAGCATCCACTTCGAAGTTCTGACGACTACGATTCAAAAGGACCTCAACCAGTGGCCCTTAGATTTCCAAAACGGGGTACTCACCGGCACCCTCCTACTGACCATTGCCCTGATTGCCTGGGGTATCCAGCAATGGTTGTTACGCCGGCCAGCTGTTAAGTTCACCGGACAACGGTCAGCGTCACAATATCGGCAGCTTGGAGTGACAACATTAGCAGGCACTTTCGTCACCCTAGTCATCAGTATTGCTATTGTCCTGCCATTCAGTGCCATCGTGCTCCAATCGCTACTCAAACAACGCAGTCTTGGTTGGAGTCCGTCTAATTTGACACTTGTACACTATATAGACCTCTTACGCTTTGATAGTCCTGCCTGGCAGGCCATTGTTACGACCGTCGGATTGGCATTACTGATTAGCAGTCTCAATGTGATCGTTGGTTTATTCTTGAGCGTTGGGAGTTTAACAAAACGTTTTCCCAAGTGGCTGCGACAGTTATGTCATACCTTGGGCGCATTGCCACTCGCAATTCCAAACGTCGTCTTAGCATTGAGCTTAATGATGCTCTTTTCACAGGTGCTGGCGTTCACCAAATTATACGGCACCCTAACCATCCTCCTGATCGCGGATGTCACCTTATTTCTACCAACAACGGTGCAATACTTGACGACCGCCCTCAAGGCCTTTGACTCGGAATTGCTGGCTAGCGCACGCATCTTCGAACCTAGTTTCGGCCGCATTATCCTAAAAATTGCACTTCCGATTCTATGGCCCGCGCTACTCAACAGCTTTGTGATGGCTTTCATTGCCACGAGTCGTGAATTAGTCGTTGCCCTATTGTTACTGCCTTCCGGTATGACGACCGTTTCAACATTTATCTATCAATCGTTCGAACAAGGTGAAGCGGCCGCCGGTATGGCCCTAGCGGTATTAACGGTAGCACTGACATTCATTGGACTGATTGCAGCTAATCACCTGCAATCAGCTACTAAGCCAGTACGCCAGCCAAACGGCATCAGTTGGCACTCAAATCGGTAATCGTCAGTAGCGGAAAACGACTTTGTTTTTTCGTCATCGCCTATCCCAAACTAAAAAGGCTGGTCGCACGAGCGTCAATGTTGACGTCGTGTGACCAGCTTCAATCATCACTGACAAGTTATTTAGAATCATCGGCCGAAACATCACCGGTTTGTTCAACCTCTTCAGCTTCATCATTCGGCATGTTAACAACGGTGACGTTAGCCTCCGTATTACGAACAACATACGCTGTCGTTGAACCTAAGAACAGGCGAGAAATCGCATTAGTCCCAGAGCGACCAATCACGATCAAATCAATATTTTGAGCCTTGGGAACATCGACCGCAATTGTCACTTTGGGTACCCCAGTTTGCCGAATTGTTTCGGCGTGCAACTGATGGGCTGCAACTTGATCCTGGGCCCGCTCCAACAGTTTCTTACTCTGGGCTTGATCAAAACTCATCATATCTGGCGCCGCACTCGTAAAAACATCTGGACTGTAGACGCCAAATCGATTAACATCGATGACATTCAATAAAAATAACTGGGAGTCAAAAACCTTCGCTAAGGCAATCGCATGTTCAAGTGCATAATAAGCATTATCGGAACCATCTAATGGGACTAGGATTCGTTTATACATGGTTGAGACCTCCTGATAAGTTCAATGAGTTACAACATTTATTATCATAATCATAACTTATCTATAATCATCCAGCACCCAATATGCTTATTAATTGTCAAAATAAGATAGCGGTTTATTGATGTTAATCTTAGTACCGTAATATTTTTGCTTGATATACTTTTGAATATCCGCCCGATGGTAAAGTTTAACTAGTTTAAGATAACTAGCACGATGCTCGTTCTTAGCGGCCGTTGCTAAGATATTAACATTATCCCTAGTACTCTTATTCAGACTTTCGTGGAAAATCGAATCCCGTAAAACGTGTAAATGTCCTTCCAAAGCAACCGTATTCGAAATCAAAACTGCATCGACACTTTTAATGATCCGGGGACCAGTAGTATCATCGATCTGTTTGAATTTCAGATGACGGGGATTGCTTGTAATATCCTTCACTGAACCTAAGACACCAAAATTAGCTGCCAGTTTGATCAGGCCCGCTTTTTGGAGCAGTAACAAGCCTCGCGAAGCTTGTGAGGGATTGTCAGCAATTGCAATCGTAGCGCCATCCGGAATTTCATCAACGCTTTGATATTTTTTGGAGTAGATTCCCATTGGTTCCAAATAAGTCGTTCCTAACGCCGCCAACTTGGCCTTGGGATTCTGCTGATTATAAGTTTGGTAATATGACCAGGACTGAAAGGCGTTCACATCAACGTTACCGTCCACCGTGGCCTTGTTCAGCTGAACACCATCCGTGATTTGTTTAACCTTAATCGTTAAGCCCATCTTTTTGGCATCTTGGCTTTTAGCAATGTGCTGCCAGACTTCATAGTCCGATCCCATTGATCCGACCGTAATCGTGGCACTCTGTTGTGTACGGGCCGAATAACTCGTTATTTCATGTAATCCCACACAAATACCAACAATTGCAGCAATACCAATCAACCACCATGCTAATCGTTTCATCGGCTAATTCCCCCTTTATTAATGATGTGTGACGCTCTTAACGAGCCAATCACCAAACAGCTGTACAGCAAAGACTAAGATCAAAATGATGATCATTGCGACAAACGTCACGTCGTTTTCAAAGCGAGCGTAACCAATACTGATTGCAATATCACCCAAGCCGCCCGCACCGATCGCACCAGCCATCGTCGTCAGACCAATCAGGCTAATCACCGTCACGATTGAGACGCGAATCAAATCAGGTAGTCCCTCTTTCAAATAAACCCGAAAAATAATTGCAATGGGACTAGATCCCATGGACTGAGCAGCCTCAACGATTCCTTGGTCAACATCGAGTAACGCATTTTGCACTTGCCGGGCATAAAAAGGAAAAACACCAAAAACTAGTGGGACTAACGATGCCGTGGTCCCCACCGTTGTTCCGATTAAATAGCTGGTCAACGGCGAAATTACGGCCAACAGAATAATAAATGGCACCGAACGGAGTAAGTTGGTTAGCTTGTCTAACACTTGATACGAGGGGCCATCAGCTAAAATGCCATGGGGCTGTGTCACCACTAACAGTACCCCTAAACCCAACCCCAGTATTCCTGCAACCAGCGCGGAAACTGCGGTCATATAGAGGGTCTCTAACGTTGCTTGAATAAATTCAGCTTTCATTTGTAAGACATTCGGAATTAATGCTGTCATTAGTCCACCATTCCCTTCACAACTTCTTCATTGATAATGCGAGTGTGGACACCTTGAGCCGACATATTAGTGACCGCCACATTGAAGGCCGTTAAATCCCCCGTAATAATCGCAATCATGTCACCAACATTTTGACCATCGATCTGGTCGATATTGGCAAACAAAATGTTAACGTCGACCCCCAGCGTCTGCGATAACTGCGAGACAATTCCCTGCTTTGTTGATTGACCAAAGAATTTGAACGCAATCAGCTCTTGGTCCGCTGCTAATTCACTCAATTTAATCGTTTTCGTGATTCGCTGAATGGCGGCCCGAACATTGGTAGATGTTTCCACAAAATCAACGGTCAGAGGTGCTTTGGGGGCTGTAAAAACCTCAGCAACGGGGCCCCGCTCAATAATCCGCCCATCAGCCATAACGGCGACATGATGACAAATACTCTTGATGACTTGCATTTCATGCGTAATGAGGACAATGGTAATCCCTAGCTCGCGATTGACCCGTTGTAGCAACTCAAGAATTGCCGCCGTGGTCTTTGGATCAAGCGCACTAGTTGCTTCATCAGAAATCAAGATTTGCGGGTCAGTGACTAGTGCCCGTGCGATTGCCACCCGTTGTTTCTGCCCACCAGATAATTTATCTGGGTAGGTCTGCGCATAGTCCGTTAACCCAACGAGCTTCAGTAGCCGTAATGCTTTGGCGCGTCGGTCCTGTTTACTAATTTTTTGACCCAATAATGGATAAATAACGTTTCCCAACACGGTCCGTGATTGCATCAAGTTGAAGTGTTGAAAAATCATCCCAACGTGTTTCCTGGCTTGACGTAATGCAGCTGGCGATAGCGTTTGTAAGGCCTGGCCATTGACGACTACCTGGCCCGTTGTCGGTGACTGTAATAAATTGATCACCCGTACCAAGGTACTTTTGCCAGCGCCGGAATATCCAATAATGCCATAAATATCACCCGTCTGGATCTGTAGATTGACATCTTGAACCGCGTGAACGACTTGGTGCCCGTCGTCAAAAGTCACTGCGATGTCTTTTAAATCAATGATTGCCTCTGTCATAGTCTGCTTCCTCCCATTAAAAAACGCCCATCGTCTCTAATCTGATTATCAGATTAAGGACGAATGGACGTTTTTCCGTGTTACCACCTTACTTCAAATGACCCTCACAGGCCACCGCACTTCAAGTACCGCCACTGAAAATTCTTAGCGAGACTCTAACCGCATAACGGGCGTAGCCGTCAACGCTTAACCCCGTCAGCTCAGCGTTGAAACTTGCATTATAAGACCATCTTCAACGTTGCGAAATGGCTACCTCGCACCAACCGGCAGTTCTCTAAGGCATTCCAACAACGGCTACTCATCTTAGACGTATTTATTAATATATTTACTTGGTTGTTTACAGTATTGCGCTATTTTAATGAGAAGTCAACATTTAATTATAACCATTTTTTAATTTATAGTGGTGCCCACTGATTTTGGTCCAATGATGTGCATCCCACCGGCTTACCAGGACAGGAAATCCTGGTGGTCCTGTTTTAACCTCAGTACGCTGCGCCAATGACGTGGGCAAACGCCATTGATATGAAACAACGACTAACCCATCCCGAAACAAAGTGGTAGCGACGCCTCGCACAGGCAATCGCCACCACTTTATTTAAAATCAGTTTTCCCCGATAAGCTTTTCAGCACAGTGTTTAAGACTGGTCTTCACCTAATTTGAATAACGGAATCTTCGGACCAGCATTTGCGCCCGTCTGGTGTTGTGGTTGCGGAGCGGAATTCAAGCGTTGCTCAATACTGCGTTGGCGCTCTGCTTCCACCTGGGCAGCCGTTTTTAAGTTACGCTTCTGCCAGTTCAACAGAATTCGGTCCATATACGTCAAGTTATAGACTTGACGCAGAACTGCTTCCCGCAATGCCAATTCGATAACTTCCGGTTCATAATGGTCTTCGTCGAACCACTTACTAATACTTTCCATTTCGATCGGTGATAAGTCACGGCCAAATTCCGTCTGAATTGCCCGAAAAACCTTTTGCCGACTGTTTTCACTCGTGGCTTGTTCCGAAGCTTGAGTGCTAACTGGCTGCTTTTTGAGCGCAACTGCTAACTTATCATACAGGCCGTCAAAATTATAACGGTCATGAATTTTTTGGTCATCAGCCGTGATCGATTCAATCGTCAGCAATTTTTTGGCTAACATTTCATGTAGCCGCTGAAAAACGGCATTTGTCGATTCACCTAAACTCTTGGCAATTACCGCAGCATCTGGGAATTGATTACCCTGATCAATTAACCGTTTGAACTGCAAATAAACCAATAATTCATCGTTTGTGACCCCAATTTCACGATAGTGGGCCAATAATGCGTTCGCAATGGTCGTTTGACCATCATTCACTAACGCGGCAGCTAAGGACTCCATCTCGTTATCATCCTTTCACTATTAAGAGCGTGGGACTAGGTCCCACGCTCTTAATAAAAATAACCTTCAATTAAAGTTTACGGGTAAATCCGGTTCAACAACCGTGGGAACGGAATTGTCTCCCGCACGTGATCTTCGGCCGTAATCCAAGTCAAGAATCGCTCGAGTCCCAAACCAAAACCAGCATGAGGAACACTACCATACTTACGTAAATCTAAGTACCAAGCATAGTCGTCTGGATTTAAGCCGGCTTGTTTGATCTGGTCAAGTAAGTAATTGTAATCAGTTGCTCGTTCTGACCCGCCAATAATCTCACCATAGCCTTCTGGGGCTAATAAATCCGCACAAATCACCACGTCGTCCCGGGTTGGATGCGGCTTCATATAAAATGGCTTGATGGCTTTCGGGTAATTCAAAACGAAGACGGGTTGATCGAAGTGATCAGCCAAGAAGGTTTCTTCTGGTGAACCAAAATCAACACCCCAATCCACGTCAAAGTCATTTTCTTTCAACAATTCAATGGCTTCATCGTAACTGATTCGTGGATAAGGTAACTTGGTGTACTTCTTCAACGTTTCAACATCACGACCTAAAATGTCGAGTGCGTATTGACAATGATCAATCACACCTTGAACAAGAAAGGCAATATAACGTTCTTGAACTTCCAAACTTTGTTCTTGATGCATGAAAGCCATTTCTGGTTCAATCATCCAGAACTCAATTAAATGCCGCCGAGTCTTGGACTTTTCAGCCCGGAATGTTGGGCCAAAAGTAAAGACCTTTCCGTAGGCCAAAGCTCCGGCTTCGGCGTATAACTGACCACTCTGTGATAAGTAGGCATCCCGATCAAAATATTCAGTATGGAACAATTCAGTTGTCCCTTCAGGTGCACTCCCAGTCAAAATTGGTGAGTCCATCTTAATGAAACCTTCTTGATTAAAAAATTCATACGTTCCGCGAATGACTTCATTACGAATGTTCATGATTGCCCATGGCCGCTTAGAACGTAACCATAGATGCCGGTGATCTAGTAAGAAGTCCACCCCATGTTCCTTAGGCGTAATTGGGTATTCTTCACTTTCACCAACGACTACAATGTCTTCAACTTCGATTTCATAACCGAACTTTGAACGACTGTCTTCATGAATCACACCCGTAATCCACATACTGGCTTCTTGCTTAACTTCCTTAGCGAGTTCAAAAACTTCTTCGCTAACTTGGCTCTTAACAACGACACCTTGGAAAAAGGCGGAGCCATCACGTAATTGTAGGAAGGCAATCTTACCACTTGAACGTTTATTAGTGAGCCAAGCCCCAATCTTTACTTTTTCGTCGACATGGTCCTTAGCATCGATAATGTTGATCTGTTGCACCATTTACTTACATCCTCCAATTACTTTGCTTGTTCAGCAATTTTTTCTGTCATAAATTTTTGTAACCGTCGATGGGCCTCTCGCAAGGAATCGATATCAGTTGCATAGCTTAACCGTAAACAACCGGGCATGCCAAACGCCTCTCCAGGCACTAAACCGACATGGGCTTCTAATAACACTGCCGTCACAAAGGCCGGTGCATCTGCATAGCCTGTTAAACGCAATGCTTCCGTAATATCTGGGAACAAGTAAAAGGCTCCCGCTGGTTTGCCAGCAGGCATCTTAAACCCAGGTAAACGCTCGATCAGTGGGTATAGTTCGTTTAACCGCGCTTCAAAGCCCTGACGCATCGTTTCAACAGATGATTGGTCACCACTAAAAGCTTCAATCGCAGCATATTGTGATACGGCGGCTGGGTTGCTAGCAGCGTGACCTAACACGACCCCCATCTTAGCCATGATGGTTTGTGGCCCGGCAGCATATCCGATACGCCAACCAGTCATGGAATAGGCTTTTGAAACCCCATTGATCAAAACCACGTGATCCATATTAGCATCATCTAATTCTAACACGGATGTAAATTCATTACCGTTATATAATAACTTTTCATAAATTTCATCCGCAATTACCAAAACGTCGTGTTCAACGGCCCAATTCACGATCGCCGTCAATTCTGCACGGCTGAAAACCAGACCGGATGGATTCTGTGGCGAATTCAAGACTAAGGCCTTCGTCTTAGGCGTCCGCTGCGCTTCCAAATCAGCAGTGGTAAACCGCAACTGTTCATCGGTGCTAACTTCGACTGGCACACCACCAGCTAATTTAACTTGCTCCGAATAGCTGACCCAGTATGGGACTGGTAATAACACTTCATCGTCGGGATTCAGAATAACTTGGAATAACGTAAACAACGCCATTTTTGCGCCATCCGTTACGACGATCTGATTAGGATCAAAATGGTAGTGATGGTCAGCCTCAATTCGCTGACTGATGGCTTGTTTTAAAGCTGGTAATCCAGTTGCCGGTGTGTAGAAACTCGCTTGACCATTTTGAATACTATCAATGGCTGCTTGCTTAATGTTATCCGGGGTCTGAAAATCCGGTTCACCGATTCCTAAATTGATAACGTCAACGCCGTCCGCCATCATTTGCTTGGCAGTCGCACTGATCTTCAATGTCGCTGACGGTTGAACCTGCATTACTTTACGCGATAATTCCATGTACATCCGCACTCCTTTAACCTTAAATGTTAATAATTGATTTCAGCTGGTTTCCATTAGAATACTGCAAAATTTCATAACATAAATTCTTTTTCTGGTTCAAGTACGTAATTTCCCACACGACCGTCCCATCATACTTCCCAAGCGTCGCTTTGATAACCTTGCTAGGATTGCGTTTAGACCAGACCTTTTTCAAGGCTTTCGTACGTGAAATCCCAGCGGACTGTTTGATAACGGTCGTTTTATGATGTTTATTCGCGTTAATTAACGCGTATACCGGAACATTTTTACTCGACGTTCCCGTAACGACGTAATAACTACTGGTGCCATTGTACTGTGAAAAGGCCGTCGTGGTCTTTAGCTTGCCCTTGCTGACGGCCAGACTATACGCCGTCTTCTGGGCTTGGTGCATTGGCCGTTGTGCGGCCCATAACGTGCCATAGACCGCCACGATAATAGCTAAAATGACGACCAGAATAATCATAATGAGTCGCTCAGGGCGCCTTCTACGTTGAACTCGCATATGCTCTTCCTTTCAAAAACAGATAAATTAATTATAGCAAATTTAACTGATTGCGGAATGGTTTCTTACTTAGTTTTGAAAAAACTTTGAAGTTCCTGCGTAATCATCGTCAATGAACCGGTTGCGGGCGGCAACGTTTTCGGTAAAGCTTTAAGAATCGTCTGCCCGTATCGTTTCGTCATCAAACGGTCATCGAGAATCACCGCTGCCCCTCGGTCTTCATCCGTCCGAATCAACCGGCCGATTCCCTGACGTAACTTCAATGCCGCTTTCGGTAACGCTTCGTTATAGAACGGATTGAGTTGTGCTTGCCTTAGTTGTTGATAACGGGCCTTGGTTGTCGTCTGGTCGGGCGATTCAAACGGTAATTGCGTGACGATCAACAATTCCAACTGTTCTTGTGGCAAGTCGATCCCCTCCCAGAAACTACCGGCACCCAGGAGAATGGCATCGTCCCCCTGCATAAAGCGCCGAAGCAGCTTTTCACGACTACCATTGACGCCTTGAGCCAAAATTTCGCGATCACCAGGTAGATCCGTTTGATGCAAACTGTAAAAGACTGCTTCAATCATATTCAGTGAATTGAACAAGACCAACGTTTGCTTAGGCGCTGCCATCACGATGTCGTGAATCGCATGCGTCAAGTATGCCACGCGCTGCTTGCCACTGGGTGCTTCCGCCGCAGTAGCATCCGTAGCGACGAATAGCCGTGCCTGGTGTTCTAAATCAAACGGTGTTGATAATCGGTGATGCTTAGCCGTTGCTTGGTCAATATCCAATTGCGAATAAACGTACTGAGATTTCCCAGTGGCAAATAGCGTGGCACCAGTTAATAGTGGCGCACTGAAGTAAGGATATAGTTGCGTCTTAAAATACCCTTGCGTATCGATCAAGCTACCCGCGAGCGTGAGGCTGCCGCGATCATGCCATTGATTAAGGCTCACCCAGAAGACCCGTTGTTCCCGCGAAGCTGGCACTAACCACGTTTGTAATAACTCATAGCCCTGACGGAGATGTTGAAGACGATTGTCAAAGTCGTCGAGGACGTGTTGTTCACTAGGCAAGATTTGCGATTGATCATGTTGATACTGCTCATTTAATTGTTGAAACTGTAAAAAACAGTTTTCGATGGCCGTTTGTAATTGTTTGATCAGCGGATTGTGGGCCGCAAAGAAATCAGTCAACTGATCCGTGGTGATTCCTAATTCAGCAGGCTGATTGCCGCCCTTTTGTGCTGGTACAAACGTTCTAGCTAGCGCCGCCTGCAGTTGTTGCAGGTGTAGGTCAGTATCATTCAATGAATTATCTAATAATTTCAGACGATAATCGGCCTGTGGTTGTTCCGCGAACAGTGCCCGTAAATTTAGACTATGTTCCGTGTCAATGCGACTGATCAAGCTGTGGCAGGTCGCCATGTAGCCATTGAAATCAAAGGTCTGCCGTGAGTCACGAACGACACCATCTGCCAGATGCTGGGCCTCATCAAGAACCAGCAGTGGCCGCTCTTGACGGCTACCCAATTGGGCCACGTGGCGCATCAGGTAGGCATGATTGGTAATGATAAAAGTCGCTTGCGCGGTCAATTGATCCCGAAAGCGTAAGAAATCTTCTTTAAAAAACGGGTCATCAGCTTTCAACGAGGCCACGCCATGATGGGCGATTTCGCTAAAGTACGGCGCTTGATACGTGCTCAAGTGCAATTCATCCAGATCACCAGTCGTTGTCATCGTCAACCACACTAGCACGCGCAACTTCAATAATTGCGTTTGCTTCGAATGTTCATGCAACGCCAAGCCACGGGCAAACCGGTTTAAATCAACGTAATGCTGATTACCCTTAATCACAACCGCCGTCACAGGATTAGGCAACAACTGATTCAACAACGCCACGCCCTGATCACGTAACTGCGTCTGTAAGACCGTCGTCGCCGTGCTAACGACCACCTGTTGACCATCCTGTGCCAAGTAGGCAAGTGGCAGCAAATACCCGAGTGTTTTACCCGTTCCGGTCGGTGCTTCAATCAACAATGGTACTTGTTCAGCAGACTGTTTTGAGTAGTGCCGATAAATCTGGTTCATCATCCGGGCCTGTTGTGGCCGATAAGTCAAGCGATCACCAAAGATATGCTGCTTTTGTGCTTTTGTCAACGGATAGCGTGCCGCTTTACGACCCGCGGCTTGCTGTGGCAATCGCTGTTTACGCAGAGCGAGCCCGTTTTTGATCACTAAGTCAGTTGGTAACTGCTGTGGATGTTGTTTGCCCTGTTGAAAGGCGTATGCAAACAAGTCAGCCGTTTCACGTGGTAACTCCGGTGCTAATTGCACCATTTGTTGTAACGTGATCAATGGTAAGTGTGCGAGCCGCTGTTGTAACGTGATAAACAAATGGGCCGTAGCAATTGCATCACTATCCGCAGAATGCGGATGATTATGGTCAATCGCAAGCAAGTGACTCAAGTCCCGCAACCGAAAACTCGAAGCAGTCGGTAACAGAATTTGGCTAAGAGACACAGTGTCAACGGCCTGAATTGGTAGTTCTGGATAACCGACACGCTGCAATTCTGAATTGATAAATGGCAGGTCAAAGTTCACGTTGTGGGCGACAAAAACAGTCCCTTGTAATAAGCTGTATACCGTACCAGCCAGATCATCAAAGGGTGGTGCTTTGCGCACCCGTGCATTGCTGATCCCCGTTAAATTCTCGATAACGGCCGGAACCGTTGTTAACGGATTAACGTCCGTGGCAAATGTATTAATTATTTTATTATTCTTAACAAACGCGCAACCGATTTGAATAATCCGGTCGCCGTCCTTCACACTAGTTCCAGTAGTTTCAATATCAACTACCGCATAAGTTGTGTTTGGTTTCATGGTCATTTCCCCAAGTTATGGATTGTAAAGATGTTCATTAGATTGGTTACCGCTTGAATCCGTCATCAACACTAACGCTGATGTTCGACCAACTAATCGATCTTTATGGCATATCACGTGCGATGTGTTTGTAATCAGACTGAAGGCTGGTCCAAGTAGCGCTACACTTGGTCTCGACCACTAACTTTAACGGTTCGTCGGTCAGCCCAACTTAGCTGAGTTCAACCTACTAAACTGTGCCAGTGACACAAGTCGTCCTGATGACGCAAGCCGCTTGGCTCATCCTCCACACCGATCGTCACACATACGTCACGTCGATCATTGTAAATTATAGCATATTCGGCGTAGGGAACTCAGCCCGACCAACTCTTAAGCCAAATTCGTCAGTCTGAGGACAACGGGCAGAGACTGGTCAAGAGTATGATTGAGCAACGATAAAGTTCATGAAAGTGTCTCGGCGTACATCTGCCATAACACAGTCAGCTGAGTACGCGCGCTTGAATAGCCGGCACTGCTACCCAAAATTTACTTTCCTAATTAGTGAATTCTGGGCCACGTAGTCCGTCACAAGCAGCTCAACTTCTTTTTCATCATTATCGGACTGATTTCTAATCATTTACTAATTTTAACATAGTAATCGATCTTCGTCTGCCGTTGATAACCAGTCTGTCCATACGCCCCTCACGTGAATGATTTAATTTAATTAAATTGTTACTTTCCAAACCAGTTTAACTTACATTTCAACTGAATTCAGCGCGTTCGCCGGGGTTAGCATGGCAAAAGAAGTGCTAATAAGGTATTATGAAGCTATTATTAATCTACTTACAGAAAGGCAGCGACACGATTGAAAGATCTAGCTACCGGTACTAGTCATGCCAAAATTATTTTAATTGGCGAGCATGGTGTGGTTTACGGACAACCCGCCATTGCCTTACCGATTTCGACCATCCAAATGCAGGCCATTATTCACCGCCGTGATGCAGCGCAGACGGTCAAAAGCCGTTACTTCAACGGCGACTTTAAGATGATGTCTGCCAACTTAGGCGGTATTCAGACGCTCATTAGAACCTTGCTTGCACGTTTTGATGCCCCCGAGCAGGGCTTCGATATTCACATCACGAGCGATATTCCCTCTGAACGCGGAATGGGGTCCTCAGCCGCAGCGGCCGTGGCCGTAACGCGGGCTTTTTATGATTTCTTCGACCGACCACTCTCCCACCAAGAATTATTGGCCACTGCCAATGTGGCGGAAAGTTACACGCATGGTCAACCCAGCGGCCTAGACGTTGCGACGGCCAGTGCCAAAAGTCCCGTCTGGTTTGTCAAGGGTCGTGAGAACTTTCCGATTCCGGTAAAGCTTCCCGGCTATTTAGTCATCGCGGACACGGGTATTAAAAGTCAGACCAAAGTTGCAGTGGCGACCGTTCGCAACTTACTAATGGTTGAGGGCGCGACGATTCAAGCACGCATTGATGACTTGGGCCGATTGACTCGTCAGACCCGAACCGCGCTTGAAGATGGTGACATGGGGGCCCTGGCAACAGCCCTGAATGGTGCGCAAGATGACTTACGTTCCATGGGTGTCAGTCATCCTGCCCTTGAACAACTACTCGCAGTGGCTCGCCAAAATGGTGCACTCGCTGCCAAATTAACCGGTAGTGGTCAGGGCGGTTGCTTGATCGCGCTCGCTCCGGAAGCCAGCATCGCCAACCAATTATCACAAAAATTGGCCGCAGCCGGTGCGACTGCGACTTGGGTCGAACCACTTTTGTGCGATGACTAATTTTAATTTTGGAGGAAAAGACATAGTGAAAACCGTTACGGCAAAGGCCCATACTAACATTGCGTTAGTTAAATATTGGGGGAAAAAAGATGCGGCGCTGATGCTACCACAAAATGGGAGTATTTCGCTGACCCTTGATCACTTCTATACCCAGACCAGTGTGACCTTCGATGAGCATCTCGATACTGACCAAATTTACTTTAACCATCAACACTTACCCACGGGCAAATCAGCACGAATCAGCCAGTTCCTCGACCTTATTCGCCAGCGCAGTGGTCAAACCAACTATGCAACGGTCAAAACTGAAAATCATGTGCCGACCTCAGCTGGCTTAGCCTCTTCCGCCTCCGGATTCGCGGCCTTAGCAGGGGCTGCTAGTCGTGCGGCTGGCTTACAACTAGATGCGGCTGATCTATCACGACTAGCACGCCGTGGCTCAGGTTCTGCGACCCGCTCAATTTTTGGCGGTTTTGTCGAATGGCATGCCGGCCATGATGATCAGAGTTCTTACGCGGAAGTCTTACAAGACCCGGTCGATTGGGACATTCAAATGATCGCCGTTGTTTTGAAGGCCACCAAAAAGCCAATCAGCTCAACGGACGGCATGGCACGGGTCGTCGCGACATCCCCCTACTATCCAGCTTGGATCACCACGGCTGAGACGGACTTGAAGCGAATGCGCCAAGCCATTGCCGATCGTGATCTCACTACTGTTGGCCAAATTGCTGAAACGAACGCAATGCGAATGCACGCGCTTAATTTGAGCGCTGAACCCGCCTTTAACTACTTCACCGCGGATACACTGACGGCTATTCAAGCAGTCAACGACTTGCGTTCACACGGGATAAACTGTTATTATACTTTGGACGCTGGCCCAAACGTCAAAATCATTTGTGCGGGTCAAGATACCGACACCATTATGACCGGGTTACAACAACATTTTGACGCTGATCAATTAATCGTCGCTAAACCAGGTCCAGGTATCACGATAACGGAAAAATAATTCAGTTTAATTTAAAATGATCAGCGATGGTCATGAAAGGATATGATGGCATGATAACGGTGAAAGCCCCTGGAAAACTCTACATTGCCGGTGAATACGCCGTAGTGGAAAGTGGTTATCCAGCAATTATTGTTGCACTAGATCAATTTGTGACGGCAACGATTTCACCTAGCGAAACGATTGGGAGCATCGTTTCTGAGCAGTATCAAGAAAACTCAATCGTCTGGCGACGTCAGG
The DNA here is from genome assembly GCF_049745435.1 of Lactiplantibacillus sp. YT640. Classification (NCBI taxonomy): domain Bacteria; kingdom Bacillati; phylum Bacillota; class Bacilli; order Lactobacillales; family Lactobacillaceae; genus Lactiplantibacillus; species Lactiplantibacillus sp. YT640. Next base: position 22,393 of record NZ_JBMNVY010000011.1, on the reverse strand, counting down.
GAGACGCGATGGTTTTTGATAATCGTGACAATCCCTTCCATTATATTTTAGCAGCGATCAATCTCACTGAAAGTTATGCCCATGAATTAGGGCGTGAACTTGGTGTTTATCATCTCGGTATCAATAGCGAACTCGATAGTGCTGATGGTAAAAAATACGGTCTCGGCTCTTCAGCAGCAGTGACCGTGGCAACCGTCAAAGCACTATGTCAGTTTTACCATTTACCGATGGATAAAAATAAACTGTTCAAATTAGCCGCGATTGCCCATCTATCCGTGCAAGGCAATGGTTCGCTTGGTGACATTGCTGCCAGCGTCTATGGTGGCTGGATCGCCTACCATTCATTCGATCGGCAATGGTTACACCTACAACAAGCTCAGTCAAGCTTAAGTGATTTGTTGACAATGCCGTGGCCCGACCTAAAAATCGAGTTACTGACCCCTCCAGCAGCCTTACGTTTGATGATTGGTTGGACGGGTTCACCGGCCTCCACATCACACTTAGTCGATAAAGTGGCTTTAGTCAAGGCGAAGCAACGCAGCGAATACCAGACCTTTCTAAAAGCCAGCAAAGCTTGTCTAAAACGTATGATCACTGGTTTTCATCACAGTGACTTGCACGTGATTCAAACCGAGTTGCGAACGAATCGTCAACTACTTCAGAAATTGGGCGATTTCAGTCACGTGACGATTGAAACACCCCTGCTGCAGCGTATGATTCAACTCGCCGAAAGTGCTGGCGCGGCCGCAAAGACTTCGGGCGCTGGTGGTGGTGACTGTGGGATCGTTTTGATTGATCAAACCATCGACCCACGACCATTATTAACTGCGTGGGCTCACGATGGTATCGAACAACTTAACTTAAACGTGCATACGGTTCAGGATACCGTTTTACCAAATTCTTAAGCAGTTTATTGACGAGCCTGGCAGCCTTGCCGGACTCGTTTTCAGATTCTAAATTAATTGGAGGTGGCACCGTGCCACAAAGTCAACAATCTCATCGGAAAGATGAACATGTTTCGTTAGCTGAAAAGTATTTTCATGGCGAACAAGCCAATGCCTTTGACCAGGTCCGGATTCGCCACGACGCGTTGCCGGAAACTGCCGTGGCCGACGTCGATTTAGCCACCACCGTTGGCCAGTGGCATTGGGACAGCCCCCTCTACATTGAAGCGATGACTGGGGGCTCACAGCGAACGGGCGAAATCAACGCTCGTTTAGGCCGCATCGCTGCAGCTTGTGGCTTACCGATTGCGACCGGCTCTCAAAGTGTCGCCATCAAAGATCCCCAAGTAGCCCCCACTTTTGCCACGATGCGTGACCACAATCCGAACGGGCTGATCTTTGGCAATCTTGGTGCCGGCCACCCGTTATCTGCGGCCCAAACAGCGATTGCAATGCTCCAGGCCGATGCGCTCGAGCTCCATCTCAATGTCGTTCAAGAAATCGTCATGCCAGAAGGCGATCGTGACTTTCATTGGCTAACTAACATTTCGGACTTAGTCCAAGCCTTAACGGTACCAGTGATCGTCAAAGAAGTGGGCTTTGGTATTTCCCGCCCCACGATGCAACAGCTCTACGCTGCCGGCGTACGCTACCTAGATTTAGGCGGTCACGGTGGGACTAACTTTGTCGACATTGAGAATCGCCGACGTGCTAACCGCGATATGGCCTACCTTCACGACTTTGGCCTCACCACGGTTGAGTCCTTGCTAGGCGTTCAGAACCGACCGGATGATCTCACGGTCTTAGCTGCTGGTGGCGTTCGACAGCCACTCGACATCTTAAAAGCGTTGATGTTAGGCGCTGACGCGGTCGGCATGGCTGGCACCGTGCTACACGCTTTACTCCATCATACGGACGACGAAGTCATTGCGATGCTGACGGATTGGCAGTCGCAATTAAAACGCCTATTTGCACTCGTCGGCGTAACGCGTGTTGATCAATTCAAAAGTAGCCGTATTCAGGACAAGATTCTGTTATCACCTGAACTTGTTAACTACAAGCAATCGATTAAAGATTAAAACAAAGCGTGTCATCACAAACTACGGAATGTCATTCTATACTTGTGATGACGCGTTTTTGTTATAACCAAGTACACCAAAAAAGCAGTGTGCCCCTATGGCAAGCACTGCTTTTTGATCGTGGTAAAGAAAATAATTTCCATCATCTATTGATTGCTATTTTGACACGTATTGGTAGCGGTTCACGTACGTCCGTGGCTGACCAGCCCGTAGAACAACATCGCCAAAGCCATGATGATTAATAGCATCCGGCAAGGTTTGCAATTCCACGGCCAGCGCATGGTAGTCCCCTAAACGATACGACTGCGTTCGTTCGGGATTAGCGGTAAAGATAACTAAACCATTGCGATCCGTGTTGATGAGCAGTCGCCCGTGAGTCGTTGCCAACACGCCAGCGGGTTCATCCTGGTGGTCAAGCACATAGCAATCATCGTATTCCGTCCTGCCAGTTTCTTGGATCAATCGATCGAGCTGCGATTGAATCGTTGGCTGCTCACGAAAGTCATACGCTGGTGACGGGACGTAGAAGACGCCGGTCGGAACCTTCTCGTGATTCGTATGAACTAGCTTGGTCGAGTTGATACGTAATTGCTGGGGATTAATCAGTGCGGCCTGACCATCAAGATTAAAGTAAACGTGACAGGTCGGATTGAATAACGTATCAGCAGTGGTCACCCCGTGATAGCTGATTTGAACCTCATCATCGGCCGTTAACGTATAGCTTACAGTTACCGTCAAGTCGCCTGGAAAACCATCGTCAGCGCTCGCTAGCGTTGTCGTCAATGTGACAGTGTCGCCATCAGGATCAAAACGAGCTCGAAAATTATGCGTTTGTAAGCCATGATTGCCACCGTGTAGCAAATGCTGGCCGTTATTTGGTGGTAAGTGATACGTCTGCCCATTCAAGGAAAACGTCGCGTTACCGATTCGGCCAGCAACTCGACCCACTGTTTTGCCGACTTGATAAGGCGTCTCGATATAATCCGCCAAGTTATCAAAGTGAAGCACTAATGAGTGTGGCTGGCGGTCGACCTGCACTTCGAAGTCATACCACGTTGCCGCATAACTCAACACTTTTAGTTTGCTATGATGGATATTTTCAATCGTGTATAAATAGACTGACTCGCCTTGATACACACCAAATGGTACTGCAGAAATCGTACGCCTCATTCCCTTCGATCAGTGCGGATTGAACTAGTTCTGTGTCAATGTTTGCGTGGTACCATCCACTTGAACATCAATCGGTTCCCCGGCAATCAACTTCAAAGTCGTCCCATCGTGATCAACCGTGACTTCAATAATCCGATCACGGAAGACCTGACGGAAAGAATACTTCGTCCATTGTTTTGGTAAGAACGGCCGGTAACTCAGTTGTCCATCATGAACACGCATGCCAGCAAATCCTTGGACCATCGCAATCCAACCACCAGTCATTGAGGTGATGTGAAGACCGTCGACCGTATCATTATTGTAATTGTCAAGATCAAGCCGTGCCGTCCGGTTATAGAAAGCCACAGCCTTGTCTTCATAGTGTAAGTCAGCAGCTAACACGGCATGGATGGCTGGTGACAAGCTTGATTCGTGAACCGTCATCGGTTCGTAGAAATCAAAATTGTGTTTCAATTGTGTCTTTGAGAAATCATCAATAAAGTCATACATCACTTGTAACACATCACCTTGCTTGATATAAGGTGACCGTAAGATGTGGTCCCATGACCAATGCTGATTAATTGGTAACTGGTCAGCTGGAATTGCGGAAACGGGCGTTAAATCCTTATCCAGATAACCATCATGTTGAACAAAGATATCCAGATCCTTGTCATATGGTAAATACATCCGATCAACGATATCTTGCCAGTGGGCACGTTCTTCAGCAGTCACGTTTAAGGCCGCTGCTTGGTCGTCACTAACCTGATCTAAAATTTCAAGCGTGTACTTCAACGTCCATTGCGCCAAATAATTGGTATTAAAGTTATTATCAACGTTGTTTTCATATTCATCTGGGCCAGTGACCCCATGAATCATGTACTGCTGATTACGTTTGCTGAAGTGCACCCGGTCTGCCCAGAAACGAGAAATCTCCGTCAACACTTTACTGCCTTCATGTAAGACGTATGATGTATCACCGGTATAACGCGTGTAGTTATAAATAGCAAAGGCAATGTCGCCGTTACGATGGATTTCCTCGAAAGTGATTTCCCACTCGTTGTGGCATTCAATCCCATTGAAGGTCACCATTGGGAACAATGCCCCATCAAGCCCTTGTTGACGAGCATTATGATAGGCACCATCCAACTGCTTATAACGATACATCAGTAAGTTGCGGGTAACTTCTGGTTTGGTAATCCCCAGGTAAACTGGAACGGCAAATGCTTCCGTATCCCAATAAGTCGCACCACCATACTTTTCACCAGTAAAGCCCTTTGGTCCAATATTCAACCGTGGATCATCACCATAATAAGTACTAAAGAGTTCAAACAAATTGAAACGCATGCCTTGTTGGGCCTCGGTATCGCCTTCAATTTGAATATCTGATTGTTGCCACCGATCGGCCCAGCCCGCTTCATGGGCCGCCAATAAATCATCGAAAGATTGGGCGCTGACCGTATCTGTCAGACGTTGAAGTGCAGTCATAATGGCATCATCAGTCGGATAATCCCGCGACGTAACCACGACGACCCGCTTTTCAAAACTAACGCTGGCCCCAGCTTCTAACGTACCGAAGTAGCGATCAACCGTGGCTGTATCAGTCACTTCGGCCGCTTTATGGGTTAAACTCGTTACATAACTAATTTGCATCCCAGAGGTAAACTGTGGGGTCCCAAAATCATTTGGTACCGTCTGAGCAATTAACCGATCATCCGTAACTTCGTGGACGTTCCAGAAATGTTCATCGTAGTTCGCATCTTCGTTCTTAACGTCAGCATCCAGTGCGGAAGCAACTTTTAATTCCACCGCTTGATCGCTCAAGTTTTCAAACGTCACCTTCTGAACCGAAAGTTCTTTTTGCGCAACACTCAAGAAACGCTCAAAGGTCACGCGAACCCGTTGACCATCTTGATCAACGATAAATGATCGTGTCAAAGTCCCGTGTTGCATATCCAAATCAAGTTTAAAATCGCTGAAGTTGGCAGTTGCCAAGTCGATCTTAGTCCCATTGAGTTTGAAATTGATTTTGATGAAATTGACGGCGTTGATAACCTTGCCAAAGTATTCTGGATAGCCATTCTTCCACCAGCCAACCCGGGTCTTGTCTGGATACCAGACACCGCCAAGATAAATACCGGGAAGCGTATCCCCAGTATAATCTTCTTCAAAGAAGCCGCGCATGCCCATGTAACCATTTCCTAGACTAGTCATTGATTCTTGCAGCCGTTTGTTTTCTGGTTTGAAATCAGTCGTCAAGACATGCCATGGATTAACATCAAAAATTCGTTTCATAAGTTAATTCCTCCTAGTTTTTGTACGTTTCTTTGATCAAACCAACTGTGCCCGCACCTACTGCAAGGACGATCCCAGCAAAGATGAACATGTTGGCTTGTGAATTGCCAAATAATGGATATAATGCAAAGCTCAATAAGGACGCAACAATTTGTGGCAGGCAGATTGAGCCGTTAAAGAGACCCAAGTAAGTCCCCATGTGTTCGCCAGATAAGGCGTTGGTTACCATCGTCAATGGATACGTATTCATTGCGGCCCAGGCCATCCCAACCAGAATAAATGAGACGACAAGTGCTGATTGACTGTGAATGAAGAAAATTGAGAAGAAGCCAATTGCACCAAGTAATAAACTCAAAGCATAACCAAGTTTATGCCGATTATTCGGAACCTTGGCTAAAACATATGACCAAACAACCGCGGCAACGGACTGAACAGCAGATAAGATCCCGTACCAGTTACCAGCGGCTTGGTAGCCTGCAGAACTGGCATTAGTGGTGTGCCAAACGTTGGCAGCCATTGCACCGGTTGAGTATGTCCATAAGTATTGAAATGCCATCCAGCAGAAGAATTGAACTAAGGCTACTAACCAGAAAACCTTTGGTGCTTTCTTCAAGAGTGCCAACCAGTTACCACCAGATTTATTAGCGCTTTCATCAATGCCGTGATACTTCGCGTAAGTTACGGGATCATATTCCCGCACCCGGGCAATCGTGATAATCGTTGAAACCACTAAGATTGCTGCTCCAATATAAAATGACCAGATCACTGAATTGGGAATAACACCTTTACTAGCCGTATTGGCGACCCCGAACAAGGTCAACAGGAATGGGAAGATTGCCGCAATGACGGCACCAGTATTCAACAAGAAGCTTTGAATCCCATAGGCGTAACTCTTTTGGTCATCGTTGACCATATCCCCGACCATCATCTTGAAAGGTTGCATTGCGACGTTAGACGATAAATCAAGAAATGCCACGGTAATCGCACCAAAAACTAAGGCCGCCATGGAAGCGTAACCAAATCCAAACGAGCCAGAATTGGGTAGTAGTAACATCACGATTGCCGCAACGACTGTTCCCAGAATCAAGTAAGGTAACCGTCGCCCGCCTAAACGTGGGGCCCATGTTCGGTCGGATAAACTCCCAATGATCGGTTGAACGATCAAACCAGCAAGGGGTGGCAAGATGAAAAACCAGCCAAGGTTATTTGGATCCGCGCCTAAAGTTTGGAAGATCCGGCTCATCTGTGAGCTCTGAAGTGTAAATGCCATTTGAACACCGAGAAAACCTAGACTCATCATCCAAATCTTATTGGATGACAGTTTCGGTAATCCGGCCGTTGTTTTAGATGTTTCTTTCACAATAAAGCCTCCCAAAAATAATATCAATCGCTTGAGTACAAGTTAGATTATAAAACCGCTTCCAAAATTATGCAAGCGTTTGCGTGAAATTGCATGAAGGCGTTTTACTTATTGACATCCGTGCCTATTTGGCATGAAATCGGCTAATATCAAGGGTTCAAATAGTATTAGCTGATACATCGATTCATATAAAATTCACATATAATTCATAAAAAAGTCATTATATTGTATACTGTTGCATGAACAAATAGATGCAGGCGCTGAAACGTTGCGTGCCGTTGCACTAATAAACCGCTCCAGCCGACGGATATCATTTTGTAAATAAATAATAATTTTCAATAATCGATTGTAAATCAGCATCGCTTTCCATTACCCGACACTAATTATTCAGTTTTAAAGCGCCAATACGCCATTTTCTGTCGAATATTGGCGCAAAAAAATCGTGTGTTCAGGCCGACTTAGCATAAACACACGATTCCGAATAATTCAGTTATTAATCCGCATTGGCAATCTTTGCAAAGCCATCTTGTAAATCCGTATTTTGTGAACTAGTGAAGTTAAACGTTGTGGCAGTGGCACTGTCTTGCGAGACCAGAACGTCTGGCGAACCATTATGGAAAACATACAGATACGTAATTACGCCACTAGACGCGTTCGGATCAGTGGCCGCGGCAACGACTTGGTACTTCGCATCGGTATCAGCAGCCGTCGTCCACTTGAGCTTGACTGTGTCACCATTGACCGTAATCTTATCTTGGTACTGATTGTTTTTGATGTCTGAAGGTAAATTCAACTCACCAATAGTTACCGACTGACCATCATAAGTCCCCTCGTACGATTGGTTCATGGTATCTTGCCATGACGACATAAACGAGGCTAACTCGCTCGACTTGGTTGTCGACCACAATGCCGTCTGAGTTGCCGTACTAGCAGATGCCTTGGACGATGATGACGACTCGGCTTTTTCCGATGTAGCAGTGCGCGACGAAGATTTGGCCGTCGTTGTTGCCGTCGAATTACTCTGACGCTGATGTCCCAGCCAGTAATAGCCACCACCAAGTGCCACGGCTAATACCACGATCAAAATAACCCAAGACAGTTTTGACGTTGAACGTGGTTGCGCATTTTGACGCGCATGTTGCGCTGAACGGGTGCCAGGTTCAGGTGCAGTCGGTGCAGCCGAAATCGATGTACTGGCGCTCGGTGCTTCTGAAGCAGCCGTTGACGACGTGGATTGAGTAGCAGAACTTACAGCTGACGCCGGTGTTGGTTGCGCTGAACTGGCTGGGATAATCAGCCGCGCACCACAATTTTCACAAAATAACGCGTCAATATCATTCTTTTTCCCACAATTTGGGCAATACATAAACTCTTCCTCCAATATCACGATTGATTGGGTCCATTTGACCATCAACTTGCGTAGATCGTTCCCCCGATTTTACCACGGATCGAATGATTCATGACGGCCGCTGCTCATCACCTGTTCAGCGTCAATCGCACGCGGACGTTATGACTTAGTCAATATCATGTCAGGTTAGAGCGTCGCGTTTTCAGAGGTCGCCAAGAACCGTAAGCCCTTAGGAAAGAAATTTTTAACCGTCTTGGCGACGATTTTTCCAAACCCAACTGGCAACCCATCACAAGTTAAGACCCGAAAACCAGCTACAGGCGCACTTGTCAATTCAAATGTCTCACCATGGACATACAATGCCCACTGTTCACGCGTTATTTCAGTTTTGGGTAAGGACAAATCATCACTCGCTAAGGCTAACGCGTAACTTGGTTCAAACCGTTTCTTCTTAAACGTTCCCAATAAAATCCCGGGGCGAAAGACCTTGAGCTTTCGCGTAACGGGCATCATCGCTGGCACGCCGTATAACTGATCACCATGTGCCTGTAACACGAGCTGTGGTAAACCGGCCATTGCTTGTTTTTTTAAAAAGTCCGTCCATAGCTGCCGTTGCGTGGCGTTTAACTGTTCGCGAACCACTTTTTTGTCCTTGCCCACCGTCGTGCCATGATAGACCAATTTGGCAATAAAGTGACCCTCACCGCGCATCAAGTGCGGAAATAACCGGGCCGCTTTAGCCAGTTCAGGATTGCCATCCGCCCATTCCGGCTTTGCATCGACCATCCCAGCCGTCTTGGCCAGTGGCTCCAGCTCAAACTCAGGATAAGTTTTTAACAGCCAGGCCATCATCTGTTCGTCCTCTTCCGGTGCAAAGGTACAGGTCGAATAAATCAAATGTCCACCCGGACGCAACATCTTGACCGCTTCCGTCAAAATCTCCCGTTGGCGTTCAGCACACGCCGCTGGATAGTCGGGCGTCCAATACTGAACTGCGTCATGATCCTTACGAAACATCCCTTCACCCGAACACGGCGCATCCACCAAGATCCGGTCAAAAAAGCCTGGCAATTCCTTGGCAAGGGCGGCGGGTGTATCGTTGGTAATCACTGTATTGCGGGCGCCGTAGCGTTCCACATTATCGCCAAGGGCGGTCACCCGTTGCCGATTGATCTCATTTGTCACGAGTAGACCAGTCTGACGCAAATAGCTTAACAGATGCGTCGTTTTGCCACCCGGTGCCGCACATAAGTCTAACACTCGTTCACCAGGTTCTGGTTTTGCAAACTCGCCAACGGTCATGGCACTTGGTTCTTGACTGTAGACGGCACCAGCCAAGTGTTCCAGCGCATTGCCGTTCACCTTGCCATAATACCCAATTGGGCTATACGGAACGGGTGCTGTCATCTTGGCGCGCATCGTGGCCATCACAGTCTTGTTCGGATTAACCCGAAACCCTTTTTCAACAGGGCCATCGAAAGCTGCCAAAAAAGCGGGCGCTTGATCGCCTAGTAGTCGTTGATATTTTTGAATAAATTCTGCTGGTAATTGCACCCAAATTTCCTCCTCAATTAAAAAGCATCCTCAATTAGATTACCACATTTTGCCCCGACTGTAAGGTAGCAAAGATTCGCAATTAGGTGGGATTTATGCTAAATTAAATTAATTAACTGCCGGAAATATGGGAGATGTTTGTTGAATATGGAAAGAAAACTAATTGCGTTAGACTTAGACGGAACCACTTTGAATGCTGAATCCAAACTCAATTCAGCGACGATCCAAACGATGCAACGACTACAAGCAGCGGGTCACATTGTTAGCATTATTACTGGTCGCTCATATCAGGGTTCACAAGCAATCTATGACCAGCTGCGTCTCAAAAGCCCAATGATCAACTTTAACGGTTCTCTGGGCCATTTACCTCACCAAACATGGGCCTCAGAATATCAGTTCACGATCAACAAAGCGATTGTCTTAGCACTCGTTAAATATCGCGAACAATTGGGGATCAATGAAATTATTGCAGAAAATAAAAACAGTACCATGACAGCGGGTCAAGATTTGATTGCTGGTCAATTCTTCCCAGAGATTGCTGACAGCCCCCGACTTACACCAGATACGTTGACTCGTAATCCGAATTCCCTCGTCTTGCTAGTCCAGCTTGATCGGCGGGCTGCCATCATTGACTGGATCACTGAACGCTTTGGCGATCAAGTTGACGTTGGTGTTTGGGGCGGCCCGAATGCCATCCTCGAGATTACCTCCAAAGGCGTCCACAAAGCCAAGGGTGTCGCCTACTTAGCGGATTACTTTCAAATTTCACGGCGCAATATCATCGCCTTTGGTGACGAACATAACGACCTCGAGATGTTAGCATACGCGGGTCTCGGTGTGGCAATGGCCAATGGTACTGACAAGATCAAAGCAACGGCTGACGATGTAACGGCCTATAATAATGATCAAAACGGTGTTGCTCGTTACTTGAACGATTATTTTGCGATTGCGGAATAATCGTTCAGATGCAAGTAGTCGACAGTTGTATCTTAAGTTGCTGACTGCGCATCACTATTAATTTTCGGACTTTACACTAGCTCGTAATCACCACTCAAAAATGGCACTTCCAGATAAAATTCAATTCTGGAAGTGCCATTTTAGTTGTTGTTCAACTATCAAGGGATTGCGTTAGCTAAGTTCAGTCACGCTCTTCAACGGTCGAATCAGCCACCTTCGAAGCTGATTTAGCCGCAGTATCAGTCTTAGACAGACGTTTTTCAGCCAAATATGAGTGACGCATACCATAGCTAAAGTAGATCACTAAGCCGACGATGAACCACACGCCCGCGTATAATTTTGCCTGGATATCTAAGCCCATAAAAACGAACAGTGCGCCTAGAAAGGCAATAGCTGGTAAAACTGGATAGAACGGCATCTTAAAGGCTGGTACCGCAATATCAACACCTTCACGACGCCGCAAAGCATAGATTCCCAGCGAGACAAACATGAAGGCAATCAGGGTTCCCGCTGAAATCAATTGGGCCAGAAAAGCAAACGGGCAAAACGCCCCAATGATAATAGCAACGATTGTTAACACAAGTAGCGCGTTATTAGGTTGATTATGATGTAACTTGCCAAGCCACTTAGGTAACATACCATCACGCCCAAAGGAATAAATTAGCCGTGACCCTGCTAAAGTCATCCCAATCAGCGCAGTAAACATTCCCAGCACGGCAATGGCCTGAATAACACTGGCAACAATCGGATGGCCAGCTTGTCGTAATGCCCAGCCGACTGGTTCAGCGTTATTAGCATATGATGAATATTTGAACATACCGACTAAGACCAAAGCAACAGCCACAAAGAGTACCACCGCAATGACGAGTGAACCAAGAATTCCTCGTGGCATTGTTTTGCCAGGATTCTTAGCTTCCGCTGAATTAGCGGCAATCGAATCAAACCCAATATAAGCTAAGAAAATCATCGATACCCCGGCATAAATTCCTTGCCAGCCCCCAAAAGCACTACCATCAGCGTTTAAATGATACTTGGGGATAAACGGGACGTAGTTTTGCACGTGGATCGCCGTCGCACCCACGACGATAAACGTGAGTACGGCTAACACTTTCAACACCACTAACACGTTTTCGACCCGGGAGGCCTTACTGATTCCACGTGAGAGCAGTAACGAGACCAGCGCAATCACCAAGACGGCAATCAGGTCGACCACACCACCATCAGTCCCAAACGTATTTGACAAAGCTTTCGGTAGAGTTAGTCCTAATGGTGACAAGAGCCCCCGCAGATTGGCGGACAGTCCTGAACCGACGAATGCCAACGCAATAAAGTACTCCGCAAGCAACGCCCAACCAGCGATCCAACCAAAGAATTCACCGAACATTACGTTGATCCACGAATAAGCAGAACCGGCAAACGGCATCGCCGCCGCCATTTCAGCATAAGCAAATGCAACCAGGCCGGCAACGACGGCTGCGACGATGAATGAGAAGACTACCGCAGGGCCCGCATGGTTCGCAGCCACCACTCCGGGTAATGTAAAAATTGACGTTGAAACAATCGTCCCCACCCCTAAAGCCAAGAAGTCCTTGACCGTCAATACTCGAGCTAGGTGAGAATCTTTGTCTTCATATATGCTTGGATCTTCCTTTAAAGTTAACCGTTTTAATAACCGTTGCATCAAAATCCTCCTTATTTTACCAACCAATCTTGCCTTGGGGCCGTTTAACCAGGCCCTGTTCAGCAGCAGCCATTGCCTCATCTAATACGGTTAACGCAGTATCTAATTGCGTCTTCGTGATGACTAGTGGTGGTTGGAACCGCAAAATATTTCCTTTGAGCGTTATCATGACGACACCCCGTTCAAAAGCGGCATAAATGACGTCACTGGCAAAATCAGGATCAGGTTGCTGACTCTGCCGGTCTGTCACCAATTCAATGCCCCCGTTCAGCCCGTACATCCGTACCTGCCCAATTTTAGGATGGCGTTGTTGAAGCGCTAAAAACTGTTCCTTGGCATAGCGGCCATAATTGGCGGAACGGGCAACCAACTGTTCATCTGCTAGAACGTCGATTGTCGCCAGCGCCGCCGCACAACAAACCGGATTGGCCGCCGTCGTAAAGGTGTGCGCCGGCGCTGCTAGACTCTCCATCACTTCACGGCGACCGATCACTGCACTAAGTGGTAATCCCGAAGCCAGTGATTTGCCAACGGACATTAAGTCCGGGCGGATTCCCGGGAAGTTTTGAATGCTCCACATCTTCCCGGTTCGTCCCATCCCTTGATTGACCTCGTCGACGGCAAATAAGATACCGTGCTGGTGACAAAAATCATAGACTAATTGGACATACTCTGCTGGTGCCTTGCGGATACCGCCATCACCTTGAATCGGTTCAATAATGACGCACGCGGTTTCCTCCGCTGGTAAGTATGAGTCAAATGGTGCCTTTAACGCTTCAAAATAGCGTAATGCAAGTTCATGTTCCGTCTCATGCGGCAACGTACGATAACAATCAGGATACGGGACGTGCACGATCCCAGGTAGTAACGGTCCCATCTTACGGACCATATTCAGGCTAACTCCTGAGAGTGACATTGAGCCATACGTTGAACCATGATAGGCATCCGTATAGGCGACTATGTATTGTCGGTTAGTATAGGCCCGTGCAAATTTAATAATGGCATCATTGGCATCCGAACCAGAGTTACCAAAAACCACCTCATTATCAGTGCCGGGAGCTGATTTTGCCAGTCGCTCAGCCAATCGTTGTTCCGGTTGATGATGAAAATATGCTGGCGTGTAATGAATCAACTTGGCTGCCTGTTCCTGAATGGCCTTAACAACGCGAGGGTGCGTATGGCCCACGTTAATGGCCGAAGCACTGGCTAACAAATCGATGTATTGGTTGCCATCAACATCGGTAAGCATGGCCCCGTGAGCATGGTCAATAACTAAATCATAGTAATTGATTCGTGCCGCCGTCGCCATATAATGGTCTTCACGTTCAATAAGTTGCTGATCCAAACGATGGTTTTGACTAATCATTCGCAAGCCTCCATTAATTTAATAAGACTTATTTTAATCATATTTTAATTTATATGCAAGTCCTTGCGCCCATATTTTTGTTTACAAATACCCGTCTTTACCAGCATAGCCCTAGCTTTAGCGTTAATCAATTTTTTAATTAATAAGATGTAAATTAAAAAAATCACCGGTTCATTCAACCAATTGCTAACAGCGAATCAACAAGCTGGGATCATTTTAAATTGTGAACGCGACCACCAAACTTGCCTTGCTGGTCGCCATCATTTTCCTCAGCTCACCTGCTGCGCGCGAGGTCCGTGGCGTGCTAGTGCACGTTGGGAATGGGCGCTCCCACATTGAACGACACCGCTCAGTGCCACATAAGCGGTAAGAAAAAACGATTATCATCCGTCCCCTATCAAGGGTCAGACAACAATCGTTTGTTTACTCAGTCTCACTTGGCCTTAGGTTTTAAGTAAGCGGCTAGGCCCCAACAGACTAGCCCTAAGACGGTCGTTGCCACCAGCAAACGCAAGCTTTCTAGATTTAGCCCCCGTACGGACCAAGGATGGTAAGTTTGCATCATAGTAGGCACCGTGGCGGCCTGCGCTAATTCGCAGCCGGTCAGCCAACCCGTGAAACTCGCAATGATGATTGCCAACACGCGGCAACGTGTTAACGATCTGATTCCGTCGTACTTGACTTGTAACTGATAGCGTGTTTTCATCGAAAAATCACTCCCTCGTGAATTCGCGACCTCGCGGCAATTTGATTAGCCTGAATATAACACGTGAGCATCGTGCCCCCCAACCGTCAAGTACCATTCACAAAGTATCTTTACAGTAAGTAACTTTCATCACGCCGCTTTACATTGTGAATGTAATCGTCGTCCCCCGGGTCATCACGGGCTGCTCGGGTGCTGGTAACATTCCCGCTTGACCAGCTTTAAGCCGCTGAGCTGCTAAGTGCGTAACGGCCGCATACTGAGTCGTTGTGATTGGCACCGAGCAGATTCGCTTTGTTCGTGACTGCTCAAATTGATACCACTGTGCGGCACGTAATGGCACTGGATGCCGCTGTAAATCCCCCACATGAATTTTAAACGTTGATTGACGGGTCACAATTGGGGCTGGTAGCCAGACCCACCGTGTTATTGCTTGTCCCATCTCACCACCACCGTTTCGAATTTGTTACCGTTATTATAGCATAGCAAAACGGACCGCTGCGCCCCATTAAGGGCATCCAACGGTCCGAAAATTCAATGTTGTTTTTTGTAGCCTGATTTTTCTAAACGTTTAACTTGATTTTGTAAATGATCGACCTTCGTCGTCAACGTGTCAATTTTAATCAGTAGTTGTCGCAGCTCGTCATCATGCTGTGGTTCCTCGATCGTGACATTCTGACTGGCTTGCGTTGTGAAGAAGTCAGTAATCGTACTCGTTAACAAACCAATAAAACCAATTCCACCGAACATCAGCCCGACCGCGATCACTTTGCCAACGGCAGTATGGGGCGTATCGTCACCATAACCCACGGTAGTCGCCGTTGTGATGGCCCACCACAGTGAATCTGACAGGCTTTGATGCTCGAAAACGGAAAAGAGCAACGCACTAAGAACAATAATCGCAATACTAATTGAAAACAGGTAGATAAACCCGGTGCTATAGATAAAGCGGTGAAAATCGTGCGTCCACTTACCATCCAGTCCGAGCTTCCAGAACAAATGGTGATATTGGACCATCCGTGCCAAACGCCCAAGTCGAAAGAGTGCAAACACCGGGTGCATGGGAATAATCCCCATCAAATCGAACGCTGAATGAATGAGAAAAGTCTTCCGATCTCGAGAACGAATTAGGCGCACAAAGTAGTCCACCGCAAACATGACTAATAAGCCGTTACTGATGCGGGTTTCAACGTGCCAATCACCGATATGAAACGATAATAGGATCACGTTAACTGCTGACCAGAGTGTCAAAAGTGTGACAATTAAGTGATACACCGCAATTCTTCGTTGCTGTCGCTGTTCTGTTTCCATCCTGCTTACCCCTATTTTATAAACTGGTAATAATATAGTCCACTTTCATAAAAATAACCACGATAAGTGCGAAAAATTAAGTGAGCTTTACTAATTCGTTACAACCAAGTCCCTAAAACAAATAGCACTGGGTATAGAATGAAGAACAGCGAGGCACTCTTGACCGTCGTAATAAACGTCTTCTTTTTATCTTGCACCTCAAAGAACGGGCGCATACCTTGCCACATAATTGGTAGTAAGAGTACGACCCAAATCGTAACAATGGGTGCTAGTCCCAGTAAGACGTTCACGAGCGGCCAAATGCCACCAATAATTAAAAACGCTTGAATCAGCCGTACCGAACCTGGCTTACCAAGGTAGTAGGCCAAGGTGTAGCGATGATTCAAAATATCTTCATCACGGTCCGCTGTGTTATTAGCCAGTTGTAGGCAAAAGAAAATCAGGGTCAGTGGTAAACATAGTAAGAAAGTCGTCCCAACGATCGACCAAGTCAACGGATGCTGTCCATACGTCGATACGACCACACAGGTCAATTCAATTAAAAATGCAATTGCTAACGCCACGACCGTCTCACACAGCGGGGTCGCGTTGATTGGATAGGGCCCAGCTGTGTAAAAAATACCAATCACATAGCCAACTAATCCAAGGACGAGCACTAACCACCCAGTCCGCATGACAAGCCAGATTCCTGGAATCAATGAAATCAGGTACAATCCCAATGCTAAGCGGCCGACACCCGCTACGGGTAACTGCAAGCGACCAATCGGATTCGTCTTCTGCGCATAGCCTTCCCGATCACGAGCATGCCGATAATCATAATAATTATCAGAAACATTGACGGCTAAATCAAAAATAAATACGCTAACTAAACACAGCGTCACGTTAAGCCAATTCACCGTACCTAAGTGATATTGCGCAATGGCGCTTCCGAGAACAAACCACATGATATTAAGTGGTGCCGTATAAATTTCTGTCAGCTCATAGAATACTGGCCAAGTTAGCCATTTTTTAAACATTTTAACAACTCCCCCACCGGTTATTTAAATCGTTAATTATCTATTGGGACCTTATTGACCATCGTCACCGTCGAAGACTTTAACTATCAAATTTTAACAAACTTCACGCCTAACGCAAGCAAAGCGGATAGATTTAACAAAAAAATTAGGGCCAGTATGCAACCGGTCACTTGGAAATCCCACGCCACATGCTGGCACCCCTGCTAGCCATCTTCAGACCAGCGTAATGACTTCATAGCAGCCATTAACATCCTTCAATGATAAGTATACCGTAACTAATAAATTCATACTGCCCATTTTAGCACTGATCCTAGTCAAACGTTGACACAAGCCCTTCGACGACAGCAGCAGACCCAAAAAAGCATTTCAAGAGCCTAACTCTTGAAATGCTTTTTGGTGACTAATCTACTTGGTTTTCTCCGGCACTGAGAGTGGGAGGTCCAGCCGTGTTAAGTCAGCATAGCTTTCACGCTGCACAACAAGTTGACTATGTCCCTGTTCACAAAAAACAACGGCAGGTCGTGGATTCCGATTGTAGTTGCTAGCCATCGAATAACCGTATGCACCAGTATCTAGGACCGCTAACACGTCGCCTGGTGCAGTGGCCGGTAATTGCTGATTCCAGATCAACATATCACCTGACTCACAGTATTTACCAGCAATCGAGGCTACCTGTTCAGCTGGTAAGGCCGGATTCTTGGCTAATACCGCTTCATACTTGGCCTGATATAAAGCTGGCCGAATATTATCACCCATACCTCCATCAACAGACAAATACTTCCGAATGCCCGGAATATCCTTCTCATCGCCAATCGTATACAGGGTCATTCCAGCGGTAGCGACTAACGAGCGTCCAGGCTCGATCCAGATTTCTAACATTGGAACTTGTTTGGCTGCAGTTTGCGCGCGCGTTTCCTTAATAATTGCATCGACAAAATCGGTTGGCTGTAGCGGATGATCTTCGGCAGTGTACTTCACGCCAAAGCCACCCCCCACATTCATAATCTGTGGGTAAAAATCAAGTTCGCGTTGCCAGCGAGCAAACTCACTAACGAGCTTATCAACAATCATCTTAAAACCATTCACTTCAAAAATCTGTGACCCAATGTGACAATGAATCCCGACCAGTTTCAAATATGGTGCGGCTTGCGCGGCTTTGATAGCCTGGTCTGCTTGCCCACTGTCCAAATCAAATCCAAACTTAGAATCGGCCTGACCAGTTGAAATGTAATCATGCGTATGCGCTGAGATCCCTGGGGCAATCCGCAACATAATCGTGGTCGGCTGTTGCCGTTGCGTCGTCAACGTCGTCAGTTGTCGTAGTTCACCGAAATTATCGACCACGATGGTACCAACACCGGCATCTAAGGCCATGGTTAGCTCGGCCAGTGACTTGTTATTACCGTGAAACGAGACGGCGGCCATTGGGAAATCTGCTTGTTGGGCGGTATACAATTCACCACCAGAAACCACATCACAATGAATGTGTTCTTGGGCGATCAATTGATACATCGCGACCGTTGCAAACGCCTTACTAGCATAACTGATTTGATAGTCCACGTGGTTTTCTTCAAAAACTTGCTTGAATGCTGCGATTTCGGCACGAATTTCACCGGTATCATAGACATATAGCGGTGTTTGATATTTTTTTGCAAGGGTCAATGTATCGACGCCCCCGACCATTAAATGGTGCGCCGAATTTAATGCATCCGTCTTAATTTGTTCGTTCACAGTTTAACCTACCTTCTAAACTTTTAAAAAAAGCCGGCCACGTCATATTCGACCGGTCCGGCAATGAACAACCTATTCTGCTTCTTCGTCGCTCTTTAAGACACCACCAACACTATAGCGATTTTTCTGCATCTCACTTAAAATCACGTGAATGTGTTCTGCTGGTGCACCGGTATTCTTGCTGACCGCGTCAGTAACATCTTTCACCAAGTTTTTAAGTTGTTCTTGTGAACGACCAGCAATTAGATCAATGTGTACGATTGGCATGAGGCCACGCTCCTATCTTAATTCACTATTTTCGAATGTTTTAATCTTACTTTAATCTTTTCTATTTTGCAAGCCACGACGTTGTTGATTTAACGGTTCTTTTCTAATGCCCAGCACGCTGACCAATTAAGGCTACCTTGCAAAACTAATCAGAAGCACAAACCGAAAACCCCCATTGATGACTAAACATGCTAAAATTAATTTAACAAAAATGATTATGCCACGATACCGCCATTGACTGCTCGTACCGTGGAGAAAGAAGGCCCCATATGTTGACTCATCAGTTTAATCCTTATTCCGCCTGCACTAGTATCCTAGTGGGTAAAAATGCCAGCGCGGATGGTTCGACCATGATTGGCCGTAATGAAGATTCACGCGCCGCTTGGGCGAAAAAAATGATTATCCACGCGCACCGCGAATTCGAAGAACCACAGACCTTCAAGTCTCAGGATCAAACTCATCCCTTTACCATGACCCTGCCAAAGATTCGTGCGAAATACACAGCCACCCCTGAATGGACTGCCGAATATGGCCTGTTCGAGGAGGATGGCATTAACGAGTACGGCGTGGCAATGAGTGCTACTGAAAGTGCTTACTGTAATACACGCGTACTGGCTGCTGACCCGTATGTTAAGGACGGCATCGGTGAAGAAGCAATGGTCACTGTCACCTTACCGTACATTCATTCTGCTCGTGAAGGCGTTGAACGTCTCGGGCATATTATTGAAGAACACGGCACCTACGAAACTAACGGGATTCTCTTTAGTGATGTCAACGAAGTTTGGTACATGGAAACTGGTGCTGGTCATTACTGGGTCGCACAACGAATCCCGGATGATGCCTATGCAGTCGTTGCTAACCAGCTTGCAATCCAAGAAATCGACTTTAGTGACCATGACAATTATCTTTATGCTAAAGACATTCGTAATTTTGTATTAGACAATCAGTTAGCTTCAATGGACAATGGACTGAATTTCCGGGAAGTCTTCGGTACGGCCGACCTTTCTGATCGATATTACAACACGCCTCGCGTTTGGTATGGTCAAAGATGCTTTACACCAAGTGTCACCCAGACGCCTGAGTCGTTTGACTTACCGTTCATTCAACGGGCGGATGGCTTAATTCATATTGACCAAGTCCAAGGCTACTTAGCGTCCCATTATCAAGGCACACCGTTTGATCCCGTCGGCCAGGGCACTGCTACGGAGAAACATCAGTATCGGCCCATCAGTCTCGCCAAGACGCAAGAATCACACGTCTTACAATTGCGACCGGACCTTCCCGTCACGCTGAGCGGGATTCACTGGCTGGCGATGGGTGTAGCCGCTGAAAGTGTCTACGTTCCATTCTATGCCGGTGCTACGACCACTCCAGCAGCTTATCAAGTTGCTACAGAAAAATACGATGCTACCTCAGCATACTGGATTTTCAAGCACGTCGGTATCCTAGTCGACGCCCACTACCATGAACTACACGGGGAATTACAAACAGTACAAAAGGAATTGGCGATTCAACTTGGTCACCACATTATTGTCACGGATCAGCAAGTTGCCGCTTTGACTGGCGACGAACTCGCTATGGCACTGACCAAAGCCAATCAAAAAGCCGCTGACCAGGCCTTGAACACAATGCAAGCTCTCGCCGCTGACCTGATTACTAAAAGCACCGATATGTCACCGTTGAATTACGATACTGATTTAAACCTATAAATCACACCCCCTATCCGTTTTTGAGGGCAACCATTATTGATGTGGCGCGGCTTTCGGACTGGTCAAAATGCGCTTAGTTCCGTTACTATCCAAATAAAACTCGGTGCACGCCGTTAACCTGGCAATGGTGTATTTTTTCTTAGAAACCATCAGCATGATTATTTCTAAGGGAGGTTACCATTGATGACCACGTTAAAGTATCTACGCCATAGTATCCTAATTGCGTGTTTTTTAAACTTGATTTTTGCCCTGACTCATTGGGCCGGCATTGCCAGCGACCATCTGTTGATCGCTACAAATTACGGGCTCAGCGCCCTGATTATTTTAATGGTTTTGTTGAACACGATCGTTTTGACACATCATCCGACAATCATGCTCCCCCAGCGACAACAAATTTGGCTGATCAACTTTGCTGCCCTACTGATTGCCTTTCTGACCGAGTGGTTATGAGCATTGTGCATATTGGTTGCGTTTTGTCATCACTTATCGCAAACTAAGGTTAATTCTTATATTAGGAGGCGCTTTTTATGAGTGATGTTAACAAGAAGTTCGATAGCAAGAAGGACCAGTTGAGCGGCAAGGCCAAAGAAGTCGAAGGTAAAGTAACCGGGGACCGTGCACGTGAAGCCCAGGGCAAAACACAATCCTTAATGGGCAAAGCTAAGGACAAATTAGCTGACGCAGAAGAAACTGTTAAGGGCGTCGTGGATGAAGCTAAGGATAAAATGAAGAAGAAATCTGACGATTAAAATTTGTCGTGGGCACGGCGCAAACGGATGGTGATCAAAATCACCATCCGTTTTTTTATGATTACGCCACTTCAAATGAGAGCCCCCATCGGCGCACACAAAAACAACTTCGAGTAAGCTAGTACCTCGAAGTCACCTGTGGGGCTGTTTAGGGTGATGTTTAACATTTTTTGATGCCGAGCGTAACAGCCAGGCTGTCAATTGGCACTGTTCAATTGTGTTTTGACCGTCGAACCCGTGCCCACTGAACCACGAACATCATTATCAGAACGACGGCAATTGCACCGATTGCGGCTGGTATCACAGTCATTCCGGCTAACTCAGGCCCCATCGGCCCCAGCACACCTTCACCAATGAGTGCCCCAAGAACGCCAGCAATAATGTGACCGATCCAACCCCGCGATTGACTGGGGCTCATGATAGCACCTGCAAAAGCACCAACCGCCGCGCCAACAATCATTACCCATAACCAATGCATGCTGTCATCCCCTTTTTAGCGGCGGTGTTTGAACTGCCGCACTTCTCGAAACACAGTCAATCCTAATTGCCCAATTGCAATCAATAGTGACAATTTACCCCAAAAACCAGGGGTCTGTCGTTTAATTTTAGCCATTACGGACACCTCCATCTTTTGATAACGCTAACAAGTGCTACTTCAACAAATCCTTTTATGCCTAATCACAATTACTGCGGCTGAAGCGCCTGGGCAGCAACGGTTCCGATCACAATAAGTATCATCGCCCCGCTCACGACTGGCAACAACGTCATTCCAGCAACTGTTGGCCCGAACCATCCAAAAGACAGCTGGCCACCAAGTGCACCGAATAAGCCTGCGATTAAATTAATTGTCGTTTGACGCCGACCATGTGCGCCTACCGCATTTGCAACGATACCTATTGTTAGTCCTAATATCGCAACACCTATCCATCCCATTGTGAACACACTCCATCCCGATATTGTGTGATTAAAATTATCATAACTATAATATTTATATTGAGCAATCAAAATGCTCATTGACCCGACTAATTCAGTAATGATGCATATCATTTCCAGTCAAACTAGTGTTCAAGCTATACTGAGACTATCAAAAGCTTACTAGGGTCCGTCTTAAAACTACTTAAGTAAGATGCAAATTGAGGCAATGTAGACCGTAGCCAGATAAACATGAGCGAGCTTA
>NZ_JBMNVY010000108.1:0-308 GCF_049745435.1 Lactiplantibacillus sp. YT640 | reverse complement strand
GGCAAATTACAAGTTTAATCCGAACAAGCCCGGAATCTTTCAATGGCAGTCTGTTGATGATGTATTTTTAATGGTCGTTGATTAATTAGTTCAAGTGCTGCTAGGATCTCATCAGTCGTTACTTGGCTAAAATTGGTCTTTTTCGGGAAGAACCAGCGTAACCGTCTATTAAAATATTCATTGGAACCTCGCTCCCATGGTGAATATGGATGGCAAAAATAAACTTTGATCTGATAATCCTGTTCTAAGGCCTGATAATTGGCAAACTCTTTACCATGATCAACAGTAATGGATTTTACTTGGGGACC
>NZ_JBMNVY010000107.1:0-312 GCF_049745435.1 Lactiplantibacillus sp. YT640 | reverse complement strand
CCGAAGGCCCCCATAAACTTGCCAAAGGCGGTGTTTAGAGCCTTAGCCGTTCTATTAGGGGCTTTGATGGCCCATAGAAGTCGGGTCTTACGTTCTACGAATGTAACCAGACATGATCGTGACTCACTTCGACTAGAAAGCACCGTATCTACTTCCCAATGACCAAAAGCTAACCGTTGATTAACAGTTGTTGGCCGTTGTTCGATGGAAGTCCCACTTGTAAATTTTCCACGATTTTCGCTCACTCGGTGCTGGCGGACATTCCGATTGGGTAGATCAGTCAATTTGAAGGGGAGCCAGCCACGATTAAGC
>NZ_JBMNVY010000106.1:0-317 GCF_049745435.1 Lactiplantibacillus sp. YT640 | reverse complement strand
TAAAGCGACTCTGTTGCGAGTGAGCGACGTTATGAAGCTTCGTTGGACAGATGTCTTTAACGAAAACGGCACCGTGCGTCAGAATGCGTTTATACACGACCAAAAGACCGGTAAAGCTAACCTGCTCTACTTAAAACCCGTGCAAACTGATTTATTAGCCTATCAAGCTTGGTTGCAAGAAAACCATTTGGTTTCTGACTGGTTGTTTCCCTCGATTCAGCACCCAGAACGACATATCACGGAAAAACAGTTCTACAAAATCATGAGCAAGGTTGGCGATCTGTTAGGAATTAATTATCTAGGGACCCATACGATGC
>NZ_JBMNVY010000105.1:0-325 GCF_049745435.1 Lactiplantibacillus sp. YT640 | reverse complement strand
TGGCGCTCACAATAAACGTGGTAATCACAGGTCCACTTGTCTTTGGTATTTTCCTTTGGCGGAATGGTATAGACGCCTGCTTTATCTTCAATATACTGGCGAAGTTTCGCGGTGCCATAGGCTTTATCCGCGATAATATTTGATTGAGAAATATCGAAGCCTTCCAGCAACTCACTGGCAACTTGGCTATCATGTACTTGACCACCTGTTAGGCGAAAACCCAAGGGATTCCCTAATCCGTCAACGAGTGCGTGAATCTTGGTCGTTCGGCCACCTCGACTTAATCCAATAGCTTGATTTTCGACCATACATTCGGCATTTTTTT
>NZ_JBMNVY010000104.1:0-370 GCF_049745435.1 Lactiplantibacillus sp. YT640 | reverse complement strand
CGGAGCTAAACAAGATAGTGCATGACATCGATGACTAATACTTTAACACCAAACAGAAAGGGGCTATGAATATATAGGGTCTATACTAGATAATGGACCCTATTTATTGAAATGGGAGAGTAATTTTTTCAAAGAAAAGGGGGTAAAAACTATGATTAAAAAAGGCATTACAAGAGTAATAATAAAAGTAATGAATTCTTGGAGTTCAATTTTTTCAACGTTACCAGGGTAACTTTTGGGAATCGGAATTAAAAAGTCGAGGAAGATTGGTAAATATACAATGCTATTAACTATTACAACACTACTTATTCCGATTACGTAATGAACCATAGAAAAAGTTAGGACTTGATTGTGTCTGAAGTATTTTTTT
>NZ_JBMNVY010000103.1:0-371 GCF_049745435.1 Lactiplantibacillus sp. YT640 | reverse complement strand
GATTGAGCACTTGCTGATGACCAAAGTGCTTGCTGACCTGCTTGGCGATGACATAATCCGTTGCCATTTTAATAACCCTCTTTCTAAAAACGAGTGTATACTCACTCACTTAATGGCCTTAGTATAATCAGTACATCTCGGTTTGTCAACATTAAAATGAGTTATCACTCACTTATTTTGTTTCCGGCCTATTTGTCACCGCATTGCAAACAAAAATGCGCCACCCCGTTGTTGGGATGTCGCATTTTAATTAAATAGCAGCACTGATATAAGCGTTAGCAATGTTTAAGCCTACCGATTTTTTAATATTATTTTATTCATCAATTTCCGGCGCCGACCCAAGCTCTGCCTGAATCATCCAGATTTTCTTT
>NZ_JBMNVY010000102.1:0-373 GCF_049745435.1 Lactiplantibacillus sp. YT640 | reverse complement strand
AAACTTGTTCTTTGAAAACTAGATAATATCAAATATATTTTTTCATAATGAAACCGAGAACACCGCGTTTTTTGAGTTTTTTATTGAAGTTTAATTATCGCTAAACTCATTAATCGCATTTACCGTTAGGTAAATGAGGTTAAGTTAACAAGGGCGCATGGTGAATGCCTTGGCACTAGGAGCCGATGAAGGACGGGACTAACACCGATATGCTTCGGGGAGCTGTACGTAAGCTATGATCCGGAGATTTCCGAATGGGGCAACCCAGCAGTTTTAATCAACTGTTACCACTAGATGAATTCATAGTCTAGTTGGAGGTAAACGCTGTGAACTGAAACATCTCATTAGCAGCAGGAATATAAAGAAATTTCGA
>NZ_JBMNVY010000101.1:0-383 GCF_049745435.1 Lactiplantibacillus sp. YT640 | reverse complement strand
GTGCGATCAACTACTTTATTTAAGAGTTCGTCTGCTTTTTTTAGTGAACTTTCTTGTTGGTTAATCGTCAATAATTGCTTAGTGACATCTTCACCAACAGCGTGCTTAATTAAGGTACTGTTTTTCCAATTAAATAGCATGCGCCGCTTATCATCTAAACTTTCCAAACTAATATAAGTTTTCAGTTCGTGGCTTAACTCTTTGACCACTTTTTTCTCGTTAAACGAGAAGTGTTTACTTAGGCTATCCAAGTGGCCTCGATTAACTACTTTCTCCTGCATATTTTTATAGCCATCTTTGGACTTACGATAGTTCTTAACTTGTTGATTAAATGCCTTTCTTTCATGCCGTTTGCTATTGATTCCCTCGTGTTGCATTGGTGT
>NZ_JBMNVY010000100.1:0-394 GCF_049745435.1 Lactiplantibacillus sp. YT640 | reverse complement strand
AGATTGTAAAATTAATCCGAATAAGTCCGATAGTTTTCAATGGCCGTTGATTAATAGGTTCAAGTGCTGCTATGATCTCATTAATTGTTACATGGTTAAAGTTGGACTGTTTGAGAAAAACCAACATAACCATCGATTAAAAGATTCATTAGCAACCTACATCTATAAATAGTATGATACCATGTCATTTATAGATGTAGTCGGCTATTGTGGCCCAAATTAATAAATACCACGTTGGCGCCAACTGAATTAACTATTAAAATTTCGGTTGTTAAAATCAGCAATAGTATAACTCTAACATTCACGATAAGTAACTACCAGCGACTGGATAAGTGTACCTTTTTAAGGAGGCCCAAAATTGATGTTACCATTATTGATCTTATTAGTTGAGTTT
>NZ_JBMNVY010000099.1:0-440 GCF_049745435.1 Lactiplantibacillus sp. YT640 | reverse complement strand
TAGGGTGAAGTCGTAACAAGGTAGCCGTAGGAGAACCTGCGGCTGGATCACCTCCTTTCTAAGGAATATTACGGAAACCTACACATTCTTCGAAACTTTGTTTAGTTTTGAGAGGTCTAACTCTCAATTTAATAAGCGTTTTTTGGGCCTATAGCTCAGCTGGTTTAGAGCGCACGCCTGATAAGCGTGAGGTCGATGGTTCAAGTCCATTTAGGCCCATTGGAACCGAACCAGTTGGTTCCATAAGTTGAATACCTCATGGGGAATTAGCTCAGCTGGGAGAGCACCTGCTTTGCAAGCAGGGGGTCAGCGGTTCGATCCCGCTATTCTCCATTGACGACGTTGGTCGTCATTGAAACTTGTTCTTTGAAAACTAGATAATATCAAATATATTTTTTCATAATGAAACCGAGAACACCGCGTTTTTTGAGTTTTTTATT
>NZ_JBMNVY010000010.1:21382-83716 GCF_049745435.1 Lactiplantibacillus sp. YT640 | reverse complement strand
ATCGTTTAGGTGTTGTCATCGGAATGCCTCGATTCGTTTTTCCTCAGATTATACCTGAATTTTTAGTTTTCAGACAGTCCCTAGTGAATTGGCCGTCTTGATTTACTTTTTAAGGTTATTTCACTGTGCTAAGCTGTCACCGATTTACTAACCAACACAAAAAAACTTGTCAGCAGGCGCTCACAAGTCTTTTAGATTCGATTAAGTCACATCACAGCACCATATAATAGTAATAGGACACAAACACACAAACGACCATACAAATCAAATTTAACGGAATTCCGACTTTAAAGTAGTCCGTGAACTTATAATGTCCAGGGCCGTAAACAATTAAGTTTGTTTGGTACCCGATTGGCGTTGAAAAGTCTGCCGTCGCAGCAATCGTAATCAACATCACAAGCATCATCACGGGTAGATTTTCCAACTTCGCTGCGGAAACGACCACTGGAAACATCAGTGATAACGCCGCCGCATTGGACAAAATGGCCGTTAAGAAGTTAGTCACGAAATAAATCAGGAACATATAGATGATTGGTGATGCGTTCCCGGTAATTGCTACTAATGACTTTGCGATAAACTTATCAGCACCCACATTCGACATCGCAAGCCCAAGTCCATAACTACTAGCCACTAAAAACAACACGTTCATATCGACAGCCTTCACAATATCGCTGATTGAAACGCATTTCGTCAAGAAAAGTACCACGCACGAGGCCGCCAGACCAACGAACAAATCAATCACGCCCATAGTCGACACGATGATCGTTGCAACCAATAAAACAATCGGTAAAACATCCTTATAAGTATGTTTCCGGGACTTCACTGGTTGTGAATTAAAGACGTGTAAATCTTTGAGACTTGCCAGCTCGTCTGGTTCACCAGTGGTAATCATGACCAAGTTGTCCCCGCCTTTTAAGCGAATACTTCCGAGATGCCCTTCGAGGTTGACATCGTTGCGTCGAATTGCGACGACGACACTCCCAAAGACATTGCGAAAACGCGCTGATTTGACCGTTTGGTTCACCAAACTGGACGTGTCCGGAATGGAGACTTCGACGAGCCGAACCCGTTCATTGGTGATATCAGTCATATTGATTTTCTGAGTGCTTGGTATTAGACCTTTAATATTCATAAGATCATTAATACAATCAAAATTTCCAGTGAAGTAAAGACGGTCACCTAACTGTAGAATCGTCTCATCCGTCACCGGCACGATCGACTGACCACTCCGATTAATCGCCACTAAGAAAGAGCGCGGCAAATTACGAAGTTTGGCGGCGACCACCGTTTGATTGAGGTGTTCAAACTCATCGCCGATCGTCATTTCAATCAAGTAATCATTCGGTTCAGCAACAACATCGTCAACACTACTCCCATAATAGGTCGGTAACATGCGGTACCCGATCGTCAGTAAGTAAATCAACCCAATAATCGTGATGGGAATCCCGATGACGGCCAAGTCAAAGGTACCAAATTGTGCTAATTTGTACTTAGACAATAATCCTTGTGCCACTAGATTGGTCGAAGTCCCTAGAACGGTCAACAACCCACTCAGAATCGTGGCGTAGGATAGTGGGATCAAGAACTTTGAGATTGCCATCCCTTTCTGCTTCGTCCAACGCTGGACCATCGGTGTCAAAGTGGACACAATCGGGGTATTATTCATAAACGGTGAAATCACACTCACGCTCGCTAACAACCGTAATAAGGAACGCTTTTCGCTGTGACCATCGCCGAGAATCCGGTCAAATAAGTGGGTAATAATATTACTTTTGGCGATGGCATAGGCAATAATATACATCAGGGCAATTGTCGCTAACCCGTCGTTAGCAAAACCTGACAGTGCGTCCGTTGGCGACAAGATGCCGACAAACATCAAGAACGCTAAGGCACACAAGATTACGGCGTTCGGGGTCGTAACTTCCATGGCCATTAATATAAATGATACTAATAACGTGATTAAAACAATTGCAATATTTAAGGTCATCGTCATCGCTCCGCTTCAACTAATTTTCATCTTGCTGAGTCTTGCGCCACTGCTCATAATCAACCTATATCCGTCGCGCCGTTCAACATAAGAACCATTGTAGACTTGGAATGTGAACATAAATGCGACATGGTATGAAATTATTCTAGCTTTGCGGATGATTTTGCGACCAAATTGTGACTTTTTCATTAACGTTCAGTCACAACTTTGAAAACGACCTTTTCGGACTAGCAATTGGTTTGTGAACAGGCACGGTTGAGGTCAGATTGAAGTCAGACGGACGCTCCAAAACTGGATTGTCAAGGGGAAAAACAATGCCTGACTGTCTCTCTATAATCTGTTAACGGCCGTGACTGATTAGCGCAACACGCAAACAGGCGCCCCCGACCAGATGAGCCATCTAGTCATGAGCGCCCGTTTTACATTCAATTCTTATTCATTAATACCATACGTGTGCTTCGTCGGATACAACGAGAAGCGTTCGGCCCGGTAGACATAACCACCGCTTGGAAGGCCCGTTAATTCAACGTTAAACACCTGTTGCTTGCTCTTCAAATCGTATTCAATAATATTAGCTGATTTACCATTATTCAACCAACCAAAATCAATTAGCCGATTCGAAGCACTCAAGTAACGATTAGAACCAATAATATTGGCAAAGTTCTTCTTACCTAATGACTTGCCGTAACTGCCAACTTGAGAAATCGTCTTCGTCTTTTCATTAATATGATATTCGACACCTTCTGAATATTTACCAGAAGAGTCCGCCAACGATTTCTTGGTCGTACCAACTGCCACGTTATTGTTGAAGATCATCACGTTGAGCGAGTTCTTCTTGCCCAAGGTGCTTGGATCAACGATGGCGGCATGTTGCCCACCCGGCCAAGCAATCTTACCACTAGCCTTCAGCAAGTACTTGCGGTACGATTTCGGCCAAGCTGAAGTCTTCTTACCAGACAAGATCCACTTGATCTTTTCAGTCTTGTAATCGATCTTCATCACTAAGTTCTGGTTGCGACTTGAAATAATCAAGCTCTTATCCGTCTTATCATAATAGACGGAGTTCTGATGAAACCAGTCCTTCTTACCCATATATTTACTGGACTTCGTCGCGTTGTACTTCGTATAGAACTTCGCAGGTAGGATATTCTTCATGTTGATGACCTTGGTGATCTTACCCGTCTTATGCGATATAACGATCATCGTGTCTTCGACATAGGTCCGGCCGCCATCGGAAACGGTCGCAATCAGATCACCGTTTGGTAATTCCGTTACGTCATGGTGGACCTGATTATGGTTCTGCTTCTTAGAACCCTTAGCCTTACCCCAGGCCTTATGATTAAATTTATAAGTCTTATAAACTTTACCCGTATAATCCATTTCAACTAACTCATCAAAATATGAATTCTTAGCATTCGATTTGGTCCAAATCAATAAATGCCCATTGTTAAGTTGTTTGAAAATGTGGGAAGTTGGCCGCGTTGTATACCACCGAATATTACCATCCGCATCCATCCCGAACGATAAGTTTTTAGACTGCTTGCTCCCAGAGATCGTCGTCCGAACCATAAATGTCAGCTTCGAATTACCAGTCCCTAAGACCATTTTTTGTTTGTTAGCCTTCTTAACGTTGATCTTAAAATCGGTCAACGCCGATGGTAACTTCGCCGTTTTCAGTCGGATCGTCTTGGTCGTCGACGTGCCATCCTTATAAGTCACCTTAATCTTGACCTGGTTATTCGTGTTGGCGTATAACCCCAGCACGGTCAAATCATGACTCGTTGTGTACTTATTGACCGTATTAGAAATTGAAGTCTTACTACTCTTGCCGACCACCGTATAACTGACCTTGGCCGCCTTGCTCGTCTGGAAAATCACCTTAGCGGATAACGGGGACACCCCGTATGGGTTAACCTTCGTGTACATGTTATTAACGGTATAATTCTTATTGGCGACCGCCTTCTTCAGCGTCGCCGTCTCACTCGACTGGGCCTTAATCTCAGTCTTGACTAGCCGCGTGTTGATGTCCTTCTTCGTTGCACTCGCCGAACGTACCTTACTAGTGGTCGTTGTCGTTGCAGTTGACTGATGATATTTGTAATACCCAAAACCACCGCCAATCGCGACAATCACAACGACAATTAGTGCAATCAACCAATTTCGCTTTTTCATTTACCTTTCACCGACCCTATCTCACTATTTTGTCTGACGCCAATTAATTCCTCACGACCGCTACTCCAACGACATACCCGTTTTGTCAGCCAGAATATTAGGCTCATACGCTGATACTGGCGGTCTAACCTTCCCGTGGCAACCCACGTGACCGACACAGAATGACTAACAATTGCCATGTCAAACCGAATCAGTGCAGTTTATATTAAATTTATTATACTCAATCTACGGCCGTCGCAGCTAATATTTGCGCCTGCATTTGCTCAATGACTTGTCCAACTGTCGCTAGGTCAGGAACAAATGCCCCACTTGCTAACGGATGACCGCCGCCATTGAACGCTTTTGCGACCGCATTGACATTGATTGCTTTCGACCGAAAATGTACGCGGTATTGCCCCTGTGGGGTTTCAATGAAGAACAACCAAACTTTGACCGTCGTCAGGTTACCGGGCAACGGGACAAGCGCATCCTCATCGCCACATTCCAGACTCAAGTCACTAAATAGCCGTTGCGGTAAGACAACGTGTGCCAGACCACTTGGCTCAATAGTTTGTTCACTCAGGACGTACCCATACAACTTGCTGAGTGCTGGCGTTAAGTCCATTTCGTGGTGACTAATAGTGGCAATATCAATGTCCGTTGCCGCGAGTGCACTAGCAATCTTCAGAGTTCGAGTGGACGTCTCAGGAGTTGAAAAGCGCACCGTATCACCGATAATTCCGGCATATAGCTTGGTTGCAACGGCCGCCGTCACTGTAAAGCACCCCGCTTGCGCCAACTCATAAATCATCTCCGAGCAACTGCTATAAGTTTCATCGACCCAGTTCAGTTGCCCATAGGGATCGTGATTCGGGTGATGGTCGATTTTAATCACAAAGGCACCTGTTGGCAACTCCCCAGCTAGGCGCTCATGGTTAGCACAATCTACGGCAATGACTAAGTCCGTTGCTTGGGGGGTCACTAACTGCTCATCGGTTGTATCGATCCACGCCAAATGGCCCGGAACTGGGGCCATCGCCACAACGAGTTTCTCCGGGTAAGCCGCTTTGAGCAAGGCGACTAGTCCAAATTGTGCCCCGATTGCATCGGGATCCGGATTCGTATGACGATAGACCAAGATTCGGTCCATTTTCACAATCGATTTTGTGATGGCAGTAATGATTGCACTAGTTTTCATTTGCAGTAGCCAAACTGACGTAATGATGTTCCGCCAAGTAATTCAATACTTGTTGGACGGAAGCGGTCAGTGGTTGTTTGGACGTGTCAATCGTAATCTCAGGATCGATAGGTGCTTCGTATGGTGCATCGATGCCTGTAAAGCCCGTGATTTCACCACGACGCGCCTTCGCGTACAATTGTTTCACATCTCGTTGTTCGCAAACTTCAAGCGGCGTGTCGACGAACACTTCAATAAACTCATCGACCTCAAGGTTCGCCCGCACTTTATCACGGTCGGTCCGATATGGTGAAATGAAAGCTGTCAACGTAATCACGCCAGCATCGACAAATAGTTTGGCAACTTCGCCGATTCGGCGAATATTTTCTTCACGGTCTTCAGCTGAGAAGCCTAAATTCTTATTCAAGCCAAAGCGCATATTATCGCCGTCTAAAACGTAACTACCAACTTGTTGGTCAAATAATGCTTTTTCAACGGCATTCGCAATCGTCGACTTACCGGAACCGGACAGGCCAGTAAACCATAAAACCACACTCTTATGATGGTTCAGCGCTTGCCGTTCGGCCTTGCTAACTTGCGATTGATGCCAAGTAATATTATCTGATTTTACCATGCTTAGACCTCCTGTTGCTGTTCACGTTTACGCTTCAACCCATCAATGAGAACCCAGGCAACTTCGGGACGTGAAACTTCCTTTGGTGGTACAACACCATCAGCCAGCATCTTACGCACCTTCGTCCCGCTTAATGAGATGTGATCTTCGGCACCGTGTGGACAAGTCTTCTGCGTTGCCATTGAACCACACTTTTTGCAGTAGAAGGAATTATCGAATTTGAAGAAGTGCATGCCCATCTCATCTTCGACCGAAGTGATTAATTCTTGGGCTTCATAGGTCCCGTAATAGTCACCCACACCAGCATGGTCACGACCGACGATAAAGTCAGTACAACCATAGTTTTTACGAACGATTGCGTGTAAGATGGCTTCCTTAGGACCAGCATACCGCATCGCGGCTGGATAAATGACCAACCGAACACGGTCTTCTGGATAGTAATACTTCAGAATCGTCTTATAGCTTTCCATCCGAACGTCTGCTGGAATATCATCCGCCTTGGTCTCACCAACCAATGGATTTAAGAATAACCCATCGACGTTTTCTAAAGCTAATTTTTGAATATATTCATGCGCCCGATGAATTGGATTCCGTGTCTGGAACCCAACGATCCGCTTCCAGCCGAGGTCATGGAACATCTTCCGAGTTTCTAATGGTTCCATATAATAATCACTAAAAGCACCATGATCTGGCTTATGCAACAATTTAATTGCGCCACCCAAGTAGACGTCACCATTGGCATACAAGCGTTTAACACCTGGATGGGCTTCGTCGGTGGTCTTGTAGACGTTTTGGGCTTCCAATTGCTTGTCCGGAACAAACTTATCTTCAACTTGCATCGTGCCATAAATGACGCCGTCAGCGCCCTTCAAAGCAATCTTAGTATTCAATTCAATCTTATCAGCATCCGCTTGGGACACACCCAGCGTAATTGGTACACTCCAGATAACGCTACTCTTCAAGTGCATCGTGTTGACCACTGAATGGTAATCATCACTGACCATGAAGCCAGTCAGGGGGCTAAAACCACCAATCCCAATTAATTCCAAGTCTGAGATATTCCAATTATTGATGGTTAAACTTGGCAGCTGCTCAGCAGCCTGACGCGTTGCTTCACTAAAATCTTCTAAATTAACTAACTTACCACCATGAGCTTTAATTCCGTACACTGTTTGCATATTGATCACCTTTCACGTTTAAAATTTCATCATAATTAAGACTTACAAAATGGTTCAATGCGGCTTGCTGTTGTTCATCCTGACTCGCACGTCGACACAACGCTGTTAAAGTTGCCGCCACCTCATCCATGTCTAGCGGGGTCCGCAGCTTGAACGTTTCGTCCGGCTGTTCATCTCGTAATGGCGCTGCCTTGGTCGGCTCAGCAGCAATAAAAGCCGTCACCGCACTTTGCGACGCAGGGGTTCCCAGTTCGTCAGCCATCAGGACCAAGTATGGTGGCTGTTCAACCGCGTGCAACGTCCGTATTAAATGTTGAATCGCTAATCGGCGCTCACGTTCATCAGTGATGGCCGTTAAGTCATCTGCAATCACCACGTTATGCGTATCCGCACCTAACTCGGCACTGACCGTCGTTAACATTTCAACGATTTCATTGTTTTTAGCATCCCCAATCCCCCATAACGTCTCGCGTTTCGCGTTTTTACGGAGATAATTGTTCAGGGCTTCCTTTTGCTCGACCACTAAATAGTCCAAGGGGTACGTCTGAATGGCAATCGTATTATTATTCAACCGTTCGCTCAAATCTTCAGCAACCTCATGACTGTCAGCTTCTGTGCCGACCATCTTGACTTGATCATTTCGTAAAGTCGTGTTGACCTGATCAACTTGGGCCTGATCTTCGCCGAATACAAAGAACGTTTTACTATTGATCTTGACGTTAAAGTCCCGATATAAAGCGCCATACTTGGCTAAATACTCGTCAGTCATCTCGTCGATGCGCTGTTGAAATTCAGCCGAGGCAAAGTAATCCGGGTCAGCCGCAGCTTGACGGCCTAGTAAGTAAAGTGCCTTAACATCGGTTTTCACGTCCGTTCGAGCTTCAAAATCAGCTAAATTTTCACCGCTATCACTCTTTTGGAGTGCTGGATCGATGAAGTCATCGATTTGCGCTTGGAGTGCCGCCTCGTCGCTCGTCCACGGTAAGTTAAATTGGGTCGCGATTCGTTTCAACGTCGTCAACGTCTGACCAAACAAATCTTCGTACGTGACTAAAATGCGGTGCTCACGGTCGGTATCACGTAATGAAAGCAACGTCCGGACTTGCCACTGACGCATTGCGAGCGTGGTATCACGGTGCCAGGCGCGCTCATTCGAATTGACCACGTCCATCGGATTACGTAGCAAGACGATCTCAGCCGGCTGAACCTCAACGTCAGCCAAAACACGTTGCCACAATTCGATATAATCATTCATCCGTGGGTCTTTTATCGCCAGATACTGTTCATTCTCAAAAAAATTTCGTAGATACGTGGTTAACGCCGCCCGGTCCTTTTTAATCTTCGGGCTATCATAGTAACCCTTGAAGGCTGGCCGGTACCGGATGCGACTTCCAAGTGACTTGTGAATATTGATGACATCTTTATTTTCAAAATAGCCTTTCGGATTGATCCGCTTACTAGGTGCCAACAGGTTATCAGTCCCGAGAGAAATGCCCATCAAATTAACACACTTAGTCATTACCGATGTTCCGGAACGGCCACTCCCAAGAATTAATACGGCCTGCTTCGTTTGTTGACGGTGATTAAACAATCGTTGCCATAAGCTTTGACTCATTCTTCATCATCCTAATCATTATTATTTATTTGATCTTTGGTACTTCGCTAGTGGGCTCACCAAATATACTAGCAAGTTAATTGTGAAAATAAGTACTCTTAACTCGAAAAAAATATGATGATTTCATGAAATTTAGTGCTTTTAGCAAGTACGCACCCGGTAATCTGCTGGGTGTAGATTAGGACATTTCCCCACAGTTTTGATGAAATATTCAAATTTTAGGACTATTAAAATCCCTTTATACCAGTGCATTGATTACCAAAGCACCTGATTTCACTCAATATCGTCAGCACCCTTAACCAACTTAATCCTCAATTGAATGCTTGGCGCAACGCCCCTGTTATGAAGACCTAAAATGTCAACCCAACCATGTGGGAGCTGCGTTTCAACCCTATTCACCAGTTCAAGCGGTCGGAATCCGACAACGGTTGCTGGCAAATACTAGTGGCTGTTCACACCACGTTTCCTACTTGCCTGGCTCCAAATAGCGTGTGCGTCACATTACGCCTTGAATATGTTCAAAAGATTAAAAAATAATTTGACTAAATTAGAAATTGGTGGTATTTTCTAATCAATCATAAAACATGTAAACGTCCTGAAGAGGAAAGTAATCATCGCTACCCGTGCAGTGAGTTTGGAATAGTGCAAACCAAACCGGAAGACGATTGATGAAAAATGGCCTCCAAACGGCACCACTGAGCTTTTGCCAGGTGATGACAGTTAGCTACTGTTAATAAGCTTCCGTATGAAACGTACGGATTGAGGTCAATATCGTGAGGTGTTGACAAATTAAGGTGGTACCGCGAACGGCAACTTCGTCCTTTAATCAGGATGAGGTTGCCGTTTTTTCGTTTAAAATAATTTGCTAAATATAAGGAGTGGGTTTTAATGACAATTATTAATAGTAACTTGGGGTATCCACGTTTAGGTGAACATCGTGAATGGAAGCACTTATTGGAACACTTTTGGAAAGGACAATTAGACAACGTGACCTTTCACGCCACTGCTAAAAAATTACGCCTAGCTAACTTGAAAAAGCAACGCGACCTGGGAGTGGACTATATTCCGGTCGCTGACAATTCGGATTACGATCACGTTTTAGATACACTAGTCGCATTCAACGCGATTCCAAGTCGCTTTGGTCACTTCGATCACCAGTTGGACTTGCCCGACTACTATGCAATTGCCCGTGGAACTGATACCGCCGTGGCGGCCGAAATGACAAAGTGGTTCAATATCAACTATCACTACATTGTTCCTGAATTCGATGATGTGTCCTTTAAGTTATTAGATAATCGCTGGCTACGCTACTACCAAGAAGCTAAGCAAGAACTAGGCATTGATGGTAAACCAGTCATTCTGGGTCCCATCTCTTTCCTTAAACTGGGTAAACGTCACGGACAGTACTTGGATGACGCCGCCGTCAACGAACTATTACCGCAGTTATTACCGCTTTACCAACAAGTGTTTGAAGAATTAGCGACAGCTGGCGCAAAATGGATTCAATTGGATGAACCGACCCTAGTCAAAACAACGACGGTTGCGGAACTCGCACCTTATCAAACTGCACTTGAACATTTGCATGCGGCTGTCCCATCCTTAAAAATCGAACTCCAAACTTATTTTGACAGCCTTGATCAGTACGACCAAATCGTGACCTGGCCAATCCAAGCACTTGGACTGGACCTAGTACACGACCATGGTGAAAACCTGGCGCACTTGGTCGACCACGGCTTCCCAACCGACAAAATTCTCGCAGCTGGCATTATTGATGGACATAACGTCTGGGCTAGTGATCTACAAGCAAAACTTGCATTAGTTCAGCAGTTACGGCAAATCGTGACCGATGATCAGTTATGGCTCCAACCCGCCAACTCATTATTACACGTTCCCATTACCACCAAAAATGAAACCAAGGCTGACCCCGTCTTACTGGGCGGCCTGGCCTTTGCGGACCAGAAATTGGCAGAACTGCATACCTTAACCGTGGCAGCCAATCAGGGGGTTGCCGCTGTTCAAGCAGTGTTCGACCATAATCAGGCCAACTTGACTGCCCTCAACCAGTCCAGTCACCGCAACAACCAGTCGGTTCGCGCCGCTGAAGCGCAACTGAGTAATCAAAAATTCGAACGCCAGGCACCATTTGCGACCCGGATTAAGTTACAACACGACCGGTTACACCTACCCCTCCTGCCAACAACAACGATTGGGAGCTTTCCGCAAAGTGCGCAAGTCCGAGCAAAACGAGCAGCATGGCGCAAGGGTAATTTAACCGATGCCGATTACCAGGCATTCCTGCATGCTGAAACCAAACGATGGATCAAGCTACAAGAAGACCTCGGCCTCGACGTCCTGGTTCACGGTGAATTTGAACGCACTGACATGGTCGAATACTTTGGTCAAAAACTGACTGGCTTCTATGCGACCCAAAATGGTTGGGTCCAATCATACGGTTCACGAGGCGTCCGGCCACCCGTTATCTTTGGGGATGTCGCTTACACGGAACCAATCACCGTTGCTGAGTCCGTTTACGCGCAAAGTCTAACCGACCAGCCGGTTAAAGGCATGTTGACAGCACCACTGACCATTATCAACTGGAGTTTTGTTCGCGACGATATCCCTAGGGCGCAGGTTCAAAATCAGATTGCTTTGGCCCTCCGGCAAGAAGTTCAAAACTTGGAAAAAGCTGGTATTAAGATTATTCAAGTTGATGAACCAGCACTTAGGGAAGGTTTGCCACTCAAGCAGCGCCATTGGCAAGCCTATTTGGATGAAGCAGTGTACTCATTTAAGATCACCACGACCGGCGTGCAAAACGACACTCAGATTCATACCCATATGTGCTACTCTAACTTTGCCGATATCATCGATACCATCAAAGCCCTTGACGCAGATGTCATTTCGATTGAAACGTCCCGTAGCCATGGGGAGATTATCAGTGCTTTTGAACAAACCGGGTACGATCAAGAAATCGGTCTGGGGGTCTATGACATTCACAGTCCACGCGTACCGAGTGTTGCGGAAATTGAAGCCAACATCCAACGCGCATTACGCGTTATCGACGCCCGGCAATTCTGGATCAATCCTGACTGTGGTCTCAAAACCCGGCAAGAATCAGAAACCCTAGCAGCCTTAAAGAACATGATTGCTGCGCGCAACGCGATCCAGGCCCAATTGACCACTAGCATCCACTAAGGAGGTGGCTTGAATGAAGTTTAAACAAGCACTCCAGCAACGGGTCCTCGTTGCCGATGGCGCAATGGGCACCCTTTTATATGGTAACTATGGCATCAATTCGGCTTTTGAAAACCTGAATTTGACGCATCCCGACACGATCTTACGCGTTCACCGATCGTACATTCGGGCTGGTGCCGATATTATTCAAACCAACACCTACGCTGCGAACCGCCTAAAGTTGACCCGGTATGATTTACAAGACCAAGTCACCACCATCAATCAGGCCGCTGTGAAAATTGCAGCGACCGCACGGGAACACGCGGATCACCCCGTTTACATTCTGGGAACGATCGGTGGACTAGCCGGCGATACCGATGCAACTGTTCAACGGGCGACACCAGCAACGATTGCTGCCAGCGTGACTGAACAACTTACCGCCCTTCTAGCCACCAACCAGTTAGATGGCATCTTGCTCGAAACATATTATGATTTGCCAGAACTGCTCGCCGCGTTAAAAATCGTGAAGGCCCATACTGACTTGCCCGTCATCACGAATGTTTCAATGTTAGCCCCCGGCGTCTTACGAAACGGTACGAGCTTCACTGATGCCATCGTCCAACTCAACGCTGCCGGCGCCGACGTAATCGGCACGAACTGTCGCCTGGGACCTTACTATTTAGCTCAGTCATTTGAAAACTTGGCGATTCCAGCTAACGTTAAACTAGCCGTTTACCCAAACGCTGGCTTGCCTGGCACTGATCAGGACGGTGCGGTGGTCTACGATGGTGAACCAAGCTATTTCGAAGAATATGCCGAACGCTTTCGTCAGCTCGGTCTGAACATTATTGGTGGTTGTTGTGGGACCACACCTTTGCATACCAGCGCAACCGTCCGCGGTCTAAGTAATCGCAGCATCGTTGCTCATGACCAGCCGGCTACAAAACCACAGCCACCAACGCTCGTCACGACAAAGAGTCAGCACCGGTTTCTGCAAAAAGTTGCGACCCAAAAAACGGCGTTAGTCGAACTCGATCCACCCCGCGATTTTGATACGACTAAATTTTTCCGGGGTGCTGAACGATTAAAAGCCGCTGGTGTCGATGGCATTACACTGTCTGACAATTCGTTAGCAACGGTCCGGATTGCTAATACGACGATTGCGGCGCAGCTCAAGTTGAACTACGGCATCACGCCGATCGTTCACTTGACGACCCGCGACCACAATCTAATCGGCTTACAATCAGAGATCATGGGTCTACACAGCCTGGGTATTGAGGACATCTTAGCTATCACTGGCGATCCGGCCAAACTCGGTGATTTTCCGGGAGCCACTTCGGTCAGCGATGTGCGCTCCGTTGAACTGATGAAGTTGATCAAGCAATTCAATAGCGGCATCGGACCAACGGGTAAGTCGCTTAAAGAAGCCAGTGACTTTCGGGTCGCAGGCGCCTTTAATCCTAACGCTTATCGCACTTCCATATCGACCAAGTCAATCAGTCGGAAGTTAAGTTATGGTTGTGACTACATTATCACCCAACCCGTGTATGATCTTGCAAACGTTGACGCTTTGGCGGATGCTCTAGCGGCTAATCACGTGAATGTGCCAGTGTTCGTTGGTGTTATGCCACTCGTCTCACGGCGTAATGCTGAATTTCTACACCATGAAGTCCATGGCATTCGGATTCCAGAGCCTATCTTGACACGCATGGCAGAAGCCGAACAGACCGGAAACGAACGGGCAGTGGGCATTGCTATTGCAAAGGAATTGATTGATGGTATCTGTGCGCGCTTCAACGGCGTTCACATCGTCACACCGTTTAACCGCTTTAAAACGGTCATTGAATTAGTCGATTACATCCAACAGAAAAACTTAATTAAAGTACAATAAAAGAAACCGCCGCCAACACCTACTTTCATGCTAAAATTAGACATGAATTGTAAATGTGGAGGCGGTTTTGTCATGTACTTATTAGGGCACATTATTGGTTGGCTATGGCTCATGCTGACGGTTGCGATTGGTCTCAGTCGTCACTCAGTCAAATCAGCCAATCGCTTTTTGATTCTTAGTCGCATCGGGTACCTGCTAATTATCATCACTGGGGTGGCCTTGGCAATCAGAACCTTATCAGGCAACTGGTGGTTGACCTTGCTAAAAGTGATACTCGGTCTTGGCACGATTGGCCTCATTGAAGTGGCCTTTGCCCGCAAGCAGGAAAGTCATTTGAACTCTGGACTTGTCACCCTACTCGTCTGCGGCACCTTACTAACGATTATTTGTGGCATCGGCTTGCACTGGCAATTGACGGGAAACTTGATTTAAACCATCAATGTCGTTGAAATTACTGCCTAACGATCCAAAGTGATGCTATCAAAAAAACAAGTCGTCCGTTAGGGGACGACTTGCTTGCCTGATGCCAATTAATTGTTACGATCACTCAAACGTTTCATGATTTGCTGGCGCATTCGCATTTTCTGGTTGCTTTCCATAAAAATCAGCCGCGACGTCCCATAGTTAAAGAGTCCCACGAGAACCTGGTCGATGATTTTAACAAGTAGGGGTGCCCAGAACAACAACGAAATGCCGACGAACATGAGGAAAGTATCGAAAAAATATGATAAGCCTCGTGTCAACATGAAACTAATGAACTCGCGACACCAGTGCCAAAAGTCTTGCGATTTGGACTGAAAGACCACCGCTTTGTTGGTAAAAAAACTAAACAAAGTTGCTAGCACCCATGCGATTGTGTTGGAAAATAAATAGTGTTCCGCCAAGACTGAGTGTAGCACCCAGAATACCAAGACGTTCACCAGCGCGGCCATAAAGCCAAACAGTGCGTATTTCCAAAAATATTGATATTGATGGTAGATTTTAATCAACCACTGCACGCCGTTCGCCACCGTTTCTTCTAGCTCAAAAATATTATACAATAGCAATATCATACCTTGTTATCGGCCCCCTGACAAGCTCAGCCGTTAAATTGGCGCTTAGTGGGCTGGTCGCTTATACTTAAACTAATCTGCAATTCTTTTTGGAGTGAATTATTTATGAGAACTTATTTATTTATTGCCGGGCTGATCTTAGCCTGTCTAATTTTAATCATTATCTTAATTGCGGTGTTAGTCCATCTCCACCATGTCAATCAGGCGGCGGATAAACAGGCCGCGTTGCTTAAATCAATTCGGCAGCGCCTCGTTCATCAAACTTTGACCAATCAGGAACAAGACCGTCAAATTACCAAGTTGCAGACTCAAAATAACGGTTTTCGGAATCGCTTGAATCAAGCCGTTCCCCATCCGGTGGCGGTTCCTCAGACGCGCCGGATCAACGCTAATTCGCGTGCAATTTTCCGCTCATACGTCATTGGTTTAGATTACTACCAAAAAGAATTTGAAGCCGCGCTGGCCGATGCGAGTGCCCGAGGTTACTTTAAACCTTATGGTGGCTATAATGATTCTGGTCTGAAAGCAGATTATCTCTATGCCAAGAAGTACCGTGTCGACGCTAACGCTAACATCGGTGAAATTCAGTTAGTTGAAGAAGTTGATGGTGCTGAGCGATCCGTACGGGTTGAACTAAAAGTTGCGGAGCATGGCTATACCATCGGCTATCTGCCGAAAAAGCAGGTCGACGAAGCCTTCAACGTGATCGACATTTACGCTAACTCGGTCATGACCCTCTCCTCCAAAACTAATTTAACTGGTGGTGAATGGAAGATGGCGATCGATGCTGTCGATGAAATGCAGTACCTGAATGATCCCAACGCTCAAAATCGGGCCCTTCCCGATTACGGTGCCATTGACACCCCCTTAAAAATCAAGACCGGTAAAAGGTCCTACTTCCTCCAATTCACCTTATATGAAATGGAAATCAGCAATGATGAGATTCCATTGTATAGTTTAGTCGACACAGTCGACGGTCAACGTGGCTCGATTGTTGAAGTCGATGCTGGTCCGATCTCATATGTGATCGACGTCCAAGCTGGGCCACAGACTGGGTCCAAGATTACGGTCATTCCTGAACAAATTGACCGCGTCATTTGGGTCCCTAACTGGAAATAGGTCAATCACCGTTATCAAGTGAGGTTATTTTAATGAAAAAATTAATCTTAGTGATCCTGTTACTTCTGTCAATCGGTGTGATGACCATCGTTGATTCGAACATCATCCGACAAGCCCCTTATCCGAGCTTGTCCCAAGAACAAACGAAATAAGGAGGTCCGAACGTGACCCGGGCAATTTTAATCAGTTTCTGCGCCCTATTCCTTTTAGCAGGCTGCACTTCCCAAGCTGAGCCAAGTATTTCCACTAAGCAAGCGAACTCAGTTGCAGCCGCTAACCGCGCGGAGCAAACTAGTCGTGCCAATGCAGCGGCTGATGCTAGTGCTAAGAAGCAATCTGGTGACCATTATCAAGCTGCTGACGACCATATCACTAGCGCAACTAGTGCAGTGGCCGCCGTCGGGCAAGTGCTCAACGATCCCAAGCAACAAACCTTTGGTGTCGTACCAACTGCCAATCAAGATGCACACGGCCACCACTATTATCAGGTCGATGCTTATCAGAAAACGGCTAATGGCGGCCGGGGGCATTATCTGAATAGTTACTTTGTTTATTTAGATGGTAGTATCACGACCAAACAAGCAAATTAATAAACCGACAAGTTGTCACCCATTCAAGCAGTGTCGTTGAACCTGCTGGGATGGGTGACTTTTTGGATGCATTTTTTGCCGGTAGTAATTTCAGTATTTCGGCGTACAGTTATTCCATGCTAATTAAGGCCAGCCCCAGTAACTAAGCAACCAATTTGCAATTACAATTAATATCAACTGCATAAATATAGAAAAAGGTTTATTTTTTTGTTACTTTTCGCTATAATGGATATTGTTGTTAAAGCAACTGCCCCAGTGGCGGAACTGGCAGACGCGCAGCGTTCAGGTCGCTGTATTGGAAACAATGTACAGGTTCGAATCCTGCCTGGGGCATAATTAGTCTATGAGCAATAAAAGAGCCACAGTAAACACTTATTTACTGGGCTCTTTTATTTTGTGAATTTTAACAAAGTAGTGCCTTTGCAAAGATTTTTACGCATTTCTTCAATAAGGATGAATTCATAATAATTTTGCTCAACCGATAAGTGCTGGTCCACCTCACCTATCCGTTAGACACACTAACCACGGCAAACGGGCCGTAGCTCCCATTGTTAGGGGAACTATGGCCTTTTACTAACGGTTAAATAATTGTTGGTCACAGTAGAACCTTCACCAACGCTTCAGAAACTGAGGCGATTAATTTCTGAAAATCCACAAAAAGTCCTATGCAACCCACGATTTTAGTGTATACTAGATATGTTGACGAAAAGTTAACGTGATGGCGGTAGTGGCGAAGTGGTTAACGCACCGGATTGTGGCTCCGGCACGCGTGGGTTCGATTCCCACCTACCGCCCTTCTAAAAAAGCACGTGCAATTGCACGTGCTTTTTATTTAATCAAATTTTCTAATCACGCCTTCAGCCAAGCCTTCAAAGCGGCTCCAGTGCGTGAAGTGGGCACGTCAACTGCTGCTCGTGGGGTTCCGCTATACTGAATTCGGCCGCCATACTGACCAGCATCCGGCCCCACATCGATCAACCAATCGGCCTGGCTAATTACCGCCAGATTATGTTCGATAATAATCAACGAGTTACCAGCGGCCACTAAGGCATCGAATAATTTTAATAAGCGTTGTGTGTCTTGCAAATGCAGACCGGCAGTCGGTTCATCTAACAAGTACACCGTTCCCTGCTTGCCTAGCTCAACCGCCAGCTTCAACCGTTGCAGTTCACCACCCGACAAAGTGGTGAGCGGTTGCGCCAATGTTAGGTAACCCAAACCGACCCGGTCTAAATTCTTCAATGGCTGAGCCACTTTGTCCATCGTGGCAAAAAAAGCTAACGCCGCTGTGACTGACATCTGGAGCACGTCGGCAATCGTCTTACCCTGGTAAGCATAACTGAGCGCCGTTTCATTATACCGCAGCCCATGACACAATTCACATGTCTGCACAACGGGATCCATAAAGGCCATATTCGTGATGGTCACGCCTTTACCCTTACACCGCGGACAAGCACCCTTACCATTATAGCTGAACCAACTAGTTGCCACGCCATTGGCTTTCGCGAATAGTTGTCGGATTTGGTCGAGCACTCCTAAGTAAGTCGCCGGTGTTGAGCGAATATTCAGGCCCACTGGTGTCTGGGCTAAATCAATATAAGCCGTCTTTAATTGCCGTTTTAGCGCGGTAACCAGCGAACTCTTCCCTGAACCGGCCACCCCCGAGACGACCGTCATCACACCGAGGGGCATGTCGACACTGACATCGTGCAGGTTATTTTCATTAATATGGTGTAATGCCAAGTGGGCCTGGACTGGTCGTTCTTGACCCCATTTATGCGGTTGTCGCAACCACCGGCCCGTCAACGTATCAGAAGCCAGTAACTCGTCATAAGTCCCGGTAAAGGTCACGTTTCCACCAGTGCGACCAGCTGCAGGCCCCATCTCGACAACATAGTCGGCTAACGTAAACATGGCTGGATTGTGTTCAACAATCAGAATTGTGTTACCCTTATCCTTCAGCTTCGTTAACGCTTGCTTGATTAACTGAATATCATGTGGGTGCAGCCCAACGCTTGGCTCGTCCAAAATGTAGACCATATCTACTAAGGCGCTGGTCAAGTATTTGGCAATCTTAATCCGTTGCGCTTCACCACCAGATAAAGAACTGGTCCCACGATCCAATGTCAGATAGCCCAGGCCAATATCGACCAACGATTGGATCTTGGTCGTCAGCTCCCGCACAATATCTTGGGCTAACGGCGCATCAATCGCTTGTAAAAATGCCAGAACATGCTTTAAATCCATAGCCGTCACCTGAGCAATGTTGACCCCGTTAATATGATTGGTCAACACGACCGGTTTGAGTCGTGTGCCATCACACGTTGGGCACGGTTTGCGCGT
Source organism: Lactiplantibacillus sp. YT640 (assembly GCF_049745435.1). Classification (NCBI taxonomy): domain Bacteria; kingdom Bacillati; phylum Bacillota; class Bacilli; order Lactobacillales; family Lactobacillaceae; genus Lactiplantibacillus; species Lactiplantibacillus sp. YT640. The sequence continues at coordinate 64,805 of NZ_JBMNVY010000010.1, read as the reverse complement.
GACGATCGCCGCAATCGCATCGCGATGGTGTTCGGCTTCCTTCTTACCAATAATCGAGCGCTTGATCCGCGGAACAACACCTTCATACAGGGCCGTTCTAGGAAAACCTTCTCCAGGATGGGCTAATTTCTGTTGCGGTGCGTGCATCAGTAAATCGTATTCCGCAGCACTATAATCCTTGATGGGTTTATCATTGTCAAACAAACCACTCGTCGCATAACGGCGCCAACGCCACGTATCCGGTGCAAAACTCACAAACGTGATGGCCCCCTCATTTAATGATTTCTCAGGATCAATCAATTGCTGCTCATCAATATCGTCAACATAACCTAAACCTTGGCAGGTTGGGCACATGCCTTGGGGTAAGTTAAACGAAAAACTGTCCGAATACCCGATAAACGGTTCCCCAACCCGTGAAAACAAGAGCCGCAGTAACGAATAAATTCCAGTATAGGTTGCCAAGGTTGAACGCGCATTCTTGCCGAGGCGTTGTTGAGCAATCACAATCGCAACGGGCAAGTGCTCGATATGCCCGACGTGTGGTTGACCATACTTCGGTAAATATTGTTGCGTAAAACTGGGAAACGTTTCATTCAGTTCGCGCCGTGACGCCGCTGCAATCGTATCAAAAACGAGTGACGACTTACCGGAACCTGACAAGCCCACGAACACCGTGGTTGCATATTTAGGAACGCGAAGACTAACGTGCTTTAAATTGTTTTGGGTAGCGTCGTATACGTCAATAGCGCCATGTGGAAATGAATAACTGGTCATCAAACCTTCCTTTCTATCACTTGTTTGCTATCAAAAAAGGACCTGAAAATTCAGATCCTAAGTATCAGACTGATTCATCAACGAGCTTGACGACCGTCCCATAGCCGGTTACGATCAAAAACCGTGGTGCAACACTCATCTGAGCGACTTCAGTATTGAAGTTCACATAAATTAACCCGTCGCCACCTTGATCCTCTGCCTTTTGTAGCAGTAGTGGCTTGACTTGTTCGATTAAATCGTCAAACCGTTCAAACTGATCAACACCATCAGATTCAAACATCAGGTGTTTTGTGACGGAGACGACGCCCTTAATCATATGGGAGCGCTGTAAATCACCAGTTGTCATAAACATTTTTCCAACCCCCTATCACTTTAATTTTACTTGAAAACGACGTCACTCGCAAACGTAACCAATTATTTGACCACAAGTTTTTAAAGGACTAAATTAATCGTAGGGAGTGATAGTTTGAAAACAGCAACACAACTTTTACAACAATATACCTTTGAGCCCGTTAAGGATAAAATGCGGGTCGAACAACACGCCTTAGCCGTCCAACATCAGGATCGCGCCATTCCATTCGGACACTTCAAGATCCGGTTGAAAAATATTGATAATCAACAAACTTATTTATTGGAATTAAAGCAAGCGTTACAGTTGACCACCACGTCTGGGTTCCAGTTACGTTCCCGACTACACGGGGTGCATGTCAAACATGCACAACACATGATGCCGACCGGTTATCACGTATTGGCATCACTGACGATTAAGGCCGCCCCACGTGACGCTCATGAATTTGTACATGACAAAACAAAAATCGCCTGCCTGATTCCAGTTGGTGATCACGCGGCCAAAACATTGCCAGCACAAGTTCCACTTTATGCGTTCACGGACAACCATCAACTTGCCATCAATCAGCAGGCCATGGCCCAGTTATTCCTGACATGCATTAAGTCCCAACAACGCCAACAGGTCAATTAATTAACCCGCTTTTATAAATAAATCGTTCGAAAACAATGTATTTGCGCAATATTAATTGCATTTGGCGAATTAATTGCGTACAATGTACTAAAATAGATAGTAAAGGAGGCGGTTTGATGGCAACCCCAACAAAAAACATTTTGCTCGACGAACAGCTCTGTTTTGCGCTCTACACCGCCAGCAAACGATATAATCATTTTTATTCCGAAGCTTTAGCACCTTTCAAGCTGACTTATCCGCAGTACATCACTTTATTGGCACTCTGGGAAAAGAGTCCGATGACGGTCCGGGAACTTGGTTCACACGTTAACCTTGATAGCGGGACTCTGACCCCGTTATTGAAACGGATGCAAACCCAAGGCTGGGTCGAACGCAAGCGCGATACGGACGATGAACGCCAAGTCAACATCTCGTTGTCGCAAAAAGCCATCGATGCTAAACCAGAGATTTTTGCCCACGTTAATTCTTGCATGGATTTACTTGGTTTAGATGAAGCAACCTATAACCAGATTCGCGAAACGGTTAACTTTGCTTCCGAACACATCAAAAATGCCGATCCTAAAAAGGTCGACTATTCTGGCGAAGCATTCTAACTGACTGCTTAACTAGGTCGAGGTTTTTCTAACCTCGGCCTTTTTTGTTGCGATTAAACCAATTGATTTTTGACACTAGCGTCACTTTGTTTTGAGACTAGCCCGTTCAAGGCTAATATGAACGATCGTTAGCTAGCACCGATCAAATAATTATGGGTGTTTGCAGACACATTAATTCCGCAAAAAATAAATCAAATGATAAAACCCAGTTGAATTTGATAGTTTAGACCGCTAAAAATAATTTAAGTATGTATTAAGGGACGATTTTTTGCAGGTACTGTATTCGGTGACTTTGGGGACGTGCAACAAAAAAATGACTCTACCGCTTAGTAGCAGTAGGGCCAAAGAGTTAGGTTTAAGTACAATATGGGGGATTGTACTTGCTCGTCCATCCACTTTGGGGGAGTAAAATGAACAAGTGTATAACTATTAGGTACAAGTATATACTATTACATAATTGTGAAGAAAGTGTGAAGATTTGTCCGAATTATGCTTTTTTATTCTTTATTTTTATAGAGCATCAACCATTATTTCTACAATTATTATATTTTTAGCATTCAACCAGATTAATATCATCCGCTTGTGCCTGGCATCGATGCCTTTCTCAGATTTGCAAATCCGTGTCGAAACCTGAACACTGCGGTAAAATCAACCATGGGAGGTGAAGTCCGATGGAAATTATTGACCGCGGCTTGGGGTGGCTCGGACGCGTGTTGCTCACTGCTGGCCTAATTGTTGGGGTCGTGATCCCACCAATGTCACTTAAATTAATTAACCAATTATATCGCCAGCATCAGCTCACAGCCTGGCAGATCACCCTGGCAGGTGTCTATCTGTTAATTTTTGTGATCCTAGCACTGGCGGCAACCGCCCTAATGCGGCACTATACCGGCAACTATCAATCAGAAAACTTAAAATACCATGACTGGCAAATTATTGGAATGGCCTATCTCACCATCTTAATTTTTGAGGGCGGCTTTCAATTTATAAACCAGCTTCTGTATCACCAGAATCAAACACAAAATAACGCCGCCATTAAAAATTTAATGGCCGGCAGTCCTCTGTCGCTTTGGCTTATGGCGTTGAGCGCCGTTTTTTTGACTCCAATTGTTGAAGAGTTAGTTTTTCGTGGCGTTCTGACTAACCTTTTCTTTCAACAAGAATGGCTCAAGGTCGGGCTCAGCGGGATTGTTTTCGGTAGCCTCCATAGTAGTTCAACCTTACCGAGCTTCCTCATATACGTCACCATGGGACTCGTGCTAGCTATTGTTTATCGGCTGACCCGTAAAATTCGCGCGGCCATTGCGCTCCACTTTGTGATCAATAGCCTAGCAATTACCATCATGTTACTGCATTGACGACCTTCACGCACAACTTCGTCACGGCACTGGCCACCCTAACTTTTATAACTCCCCTGCCAGACTAATAACACGTCAAAAATCAAAAATAGCACATTAAAATGTAATAGCCACCAATTCATCAGGCCTTTCTCACGCACCATTCCCAGAATTGCCAAGCCAATGCCAATAACGGGAATCAAACCTCCTTGTAACAACCGATAAATCGGCAAGTAGGCCCATTCTGATAGCAGGATTGGTCCCGTTAACTGACCCAATAAAATAAACAACAAAAATACCCCGATATTCAACAATGAGCAGGCAAACGCCGTCTCGGTAATGGTGCCCATCGCGAGGCGAAAGTGAAATTGAAATCGTAAAACCAGTGTCCCGATGATTCCAATCACCAAAATAATGCCAACCACTAACATACAGCCACGACTCCTTTTCTTGTCATTGTTACTGTACGCTAAAATCAACAATGCGCCTAGCGCAAAACTAGAAGCTTAATGATTTTTTAGCAACCCCGTAACGCGACTAACAACTAAATAAATTCGAGTAGTTCACCGTAGCTTTTATATGGCACGCTGTCCTAGTCATTAACCATCAAAAAAGAGCCGGCAACTTGCCCGCTCACCCATCTAACTCTTTGTCCCGGTTGGTACTGTTAGTACTTTGGCTTTTAGCCCCACGACTTTAATTGTAATCCGCTTATGAACTGGCATTTTAACATAGAATTGACCACTCTGCTTATTCGAAATAACCTGACGGACATGTTTCCCACTCTTTAAGGTGACAATGACACCGTGCTTGGTACGGCCACTGATTGTTGCAGAGGTAGCATTTTGATGGTAAACCACCTTTGACACAGTGAGCCGATGAATTCGTCGATGATAATCACCTTGCAAGCTGTATTCCGAACCAAATATTAACAAACAACCGGCCAAAATCATTAAGATTAGTGACCAGAACTGCTTCATGACGCCACCTCCAGACCAGCTCCCACAGCTGGCATTTAATAGTCTAAGCATACATGCAAATTAATCTAAAAAGCCAAAAAAGGTGCAAAGCTCATAATAGCCTGCACCAACGTCATTAAAATTCACTTTTGATTAACGATTTTGTTACATTAGAGTCTTAAGCGAAGCTAGCTAAACGTGACTGCCAGTTCGGAACGCTTGATTAATGCGATTAAATCATGCATTTTACGAATCGCAATATCGACCGACTCGCCATTTTCAAAGTAGCCAAGCTGATGTTGCTTATCAATTCGTACTAGCATTTGCGGGTTCACCAAGAAACTCTTATGAACCCGGAATAACTCTGGGTGGGCCACGGTTTCATCACTAATCTTACCATTGTATTGAACAATTCGATCTGTTAAATGGAGAACCAGCTTATTACGAACTGCTCCAGTCTCGATAAATAACACCTGATCTAATGGAACATTGAAGAGCTGACCACCCTTAGAGTAAGAAAACATGGCCTTGCTGGTGACTGCTTGCTTGGTATAACGTTCATAAGCAACCCGAATATCTGTCTCCACTTTGGCTTTGACCGTTTCTTGACCCAAATCTTTCACAATAAAGTCCAGTGGTTCGATTCGTCGTTCAAAGGTCAAAAAGGCCATTTCAGAATGGGTCGACACGAAGACAATCCGCGCATTAACATCCGCCTCGCGAATTCGAGTCGCCAGTGCTAGGCCATTTAAGTCTTGCCCAGGATATTCAATATCTAAAAAGTAGAGTCCCTCAAGATCGGAATTGGTCTCGACATAGTCCAACAACGTTTGTGCTTGTCCGGTTGCTAAGGTCAGTTCCATATCAAAATCATTAATCATAATATGATTCTTAATGATTTGCTTTAAGGTTGCTAATTGTTCAGGATCGTCTTCCACAACAAAGGTCTTTAACACGCTGCTCACTCACTTTCAATACTAATAATAAATTCGAATCGTTGATGGGAGCTCACTTCATAAGTCACGTTAGCTAATGGATCTAACAACTCACGAACGGTTGCTAACCCTTGCCCATGACCAGCACCTTTCGAAGTATGCCCAGCAACCATCAGCTCATCCAGGCGCTCAATCGGATGATTCAATGAATTGGCAAAAATCAACTCCACCATGCGGGGATACTTAACAAGTGCGACCGCAATCTGACCACCACTCTGACCCTTCACCGCTTCGATGGCATTGTCTAACAAGATGCCACTCACCCGTGATAACGTCACTGAATCAATTGCAATTGCCGCAATCGGGTCGTTGGCTTCCAAGCGTACTTGAATTCCAGCTTGGCGCGCAACGGAAAACTTACTCTGAATAATGGCTTTCAATGGTTTGTCCTTGATTTGTTCTAAATTGTCAAAGTGTCCAAAATCACGATTTAGACTTTGCTTAGACTTGGTCACAACTTGACGAAAATATTGTTGTAATTCAGGATCATCAGCTGTCTGAATATACTCACCCAAGGACAGTAAGATGTTTTGATAATCATGGCGAAACTTACGTAAATTTTGATAACTATTTTCCAAATTTTTGACATAAATATCATATTGTTGCCGTTCCAAAGCTTGCCGGTTATTTTGAACCCGCAATGTATAACTATAGAACAGGTAAAGAAACGTTCCGGCGTTGATCAGCAAGATAGCCACTAGAATCAACATTAGAATCCCCAAAAATCCTGAGCCAATATTATAATTATCCGCCGCAGTCGTGATGGTAAAAAACGCGACCGCAACTACAGCCAAAGCACTGACAATCACGTTCAACGTTAGCCCGTCTACAAATTGCCGCGGATAACGCTTCTTTAAGACCTTGAAACTAGCGGCGACTGCCAACATACAAGCTGTGACAATTGTTTCACCGATGGCTTCAAATAGCCAGCCACTCCAGTCATTCAAACCCAAGTTAAATAAGTGAAAAATCGACTCCGTCGCATAATTGCCAAAGAAACTAAAAAGAATGTAGGCGAGTGTGGCCGTTAGACTCGTCACAATAAAGTACTTTTTGCGCCGTACAAACGCCAGTAACCCCATGTTCACAATGAACGTGATGATATCCGAATAGTCGTCATACAACATGTAGATCACAGTTAGAAGTACGGTCATAACCGCAACAGTCGCATAGACTCGCTTCTGTCGAAGCTCACGATTGATTAATATCTGCAGTAAAAAAACCAACATGACCGAGTACCAATGGTCAAAAGCTGCAATATACCAATAGACGTAAACGATAACTGCTCCCCTCCCCGCATGATGCTCAATACTACCATTGTAGCGAAATACGGCCAGTTTGTATATTTGTGCGATAAAAACTTAACAATCTTTACCAAATCGCTGACTGACCAATTAATACCCGTAACCGTCTCCAAAGCTTGCTATACACGCCTTTATTGTCTTAAAAGACACACATGATCGACGGTATAAAAAAAGCGACCCCCGTTCATTAACGGTGCCGCTCACAGATCATTATTAGTGAAAATCACCCGGCATAAAACTCTCGATAACCGCGGTTGTATTAAAGGTTTCAAAACTATGGAAACTGGCTTCATCAATTTCAGCGTAGCGAATAGCAATTTGTGGGCGCTTTGCAAGATCGAACATATCAACGTAATTAAATTCAATATATTTCTTATGTTCACTATGAATAAAGCCAGCATAGCTGTCACCATGTTTTTTGATTCGACCAGATAGCTGAATCACTTGATCGTGGTGAAAAGCTTGCTTCAACAATGTTTTTAAGAGCGAATGTTTAGTCTTATTCTGCTTCTTCAGCAGCTTATTCATCAATCGTTCAGTGTTCCAAACATCATAATAGCCCCGTTGCTTAGCCAGCGCAATGATCGTCGCCATGCTCTTCAAATAATCAGTGTCACTAATTACGCGGGCTAACGATGCCTTACGAAAGACCACTAACCCATCTAGTTCACCATCGACATTAACGGCTTGGACCAGCACAAACTTCTCATCCTGCTGAATCACATAGCCAACACTAAATTGCTCATTGGTTCCCTTGGAATAGATTTCAACGAGGTTGGTATTCTTAATCGCTTTAGCTAAATCGTCGCGAATCGCACTCATGCGTGTTCCCCCATTCAGTAATTTGTAACAAATAATTTATTTCATACTACCACATTTTCAATTATCATGATACCACTTGTAAAAGTTGAACGCCAAATGGCAACTTTCATTTTCTAAATAAAATTTGTACTATAAAATAAACTTGTTAATAACCTCTGCTAACGCGTCATGGTTGTTATCAGCGACCGTCACGTACTTAGCTGCGGCCTTGACTGCATCGATACCATTGGCGACACTCACAGGCAATCCGACCGCCTTCAGCATGGGGAGATCATTGCTGTTATCGCCAGCTGCAATAATTTCATCCGCCGTAATTCCCAGTAGCTTTCCTAATTGAACCGCTGCGGTCCCCTTGTCAACGCCAGCCGGATTAAACTCAACGTAACGGTCGGACGAATAAGTGACGGCTAATTTGCTTGGATCAACAATAGCTTCAACGTCTGCGCGCATTTGCTTGCGGTCAGTCATCGTTGGCAAGGCCATAATAATCTTCATGACGTTCATCGTTTTGAATTGTTCAAAGTCCGGCGTCGTCATAGTTGTGAACGTCACGCCCCGGTTTTGTAGATAATCTGAATCACTTGGAACCGGATTGTAAATATATAACGTATCCTGCGTGTACACATGCGTCGCCGCCTGCTGATTCGCAATTCCCGCTTCAAACACCCCTTTAGCAACCTCATATGGCATGGCATTCACCGCCAATGGCCGATTATCCTTATTCTCTAAAATCAAACCACCATTATAAGAAATCGAATATTGATGTGGTTGGTCCCGCAACCCCATCGTCTCCAAATCGTTCTGAAACGAGGTATAACTACGACCAGAATTCGGCACAAAATAAACACCCTTAGCCGCCGCAGCTTGAATTGCCGCCGCATTCTTTTCTGACAACGTACCATTGTCATTCATCAGGGTCTCATCCAAGTCACAAACAATCATTTTATACATATTAAAGTTCCCTCTCATCCGCTTGACCATCTGAAACTTGGTCATTTTAGGTTTACTATTCCACTCTAGCGAAAGACGTGCGGAAATGCAACCGCTTTATTTTTGCGTTGAAATCTCAATGTTTATCCATACATACGCGCAGTTTTTAGCACAGCGTGCAATTATAGGTGCTACAGCCATTTGTGAAATTTAACTTAGTCGTTTGTTAAGACATTTCAAAAATGCGACCTGCTAAGAATCAATTTCTAAAACTGAAACAATCAATTACTGTGCTCAATGACCCAACTTTCAAAAAACAATAGCTTTATATGATTACGAAAAGGTAATCGCAGTACCGATGTTTTAATTGGCAGTATTTCTTCAATATGTTGTTAAAGCCAGTACTTTTGATATTATTGATTGCTTATCATTCCCTACTGATTAGGCATCGTACATTGACAGGGTTTGCTGGGAACAGGTGCCGTGATATGGTGAGGTAAATTCAGTATCATAATTGCACCCACAACCAATATAATACCAACCAAGGCCTGAGGAACCAAGATTTGGTGCAAGAATAACATGCCAAAAAGTACGGAACTTATTGGTTCAAATAGTCCAGTCATAGTTGCCAGAAATCCGTCTATTAGCTTTAAACTTTCTAAATAAAGATCATACGCAACAACGGTGGCTAGAATAACAATGATAAGAACCGCTAAAAGCTGCGTTTTTGAAAATCTAACTAAATTTGGTAACGGTGTGTGAATCAACGCTATCACACCGCCAATAACTAGTGCCCATCCCAAAATATCCACTGCGGCAATTTGGTTTAACAATGGAACAGGTAGTTTGGTGTATAAGATAACCCCGATAGCCGCAATCAGGCCAAAAATAATTGCTTCCGGTTTTATTAATCCGGTCTTAAATCCGGATTCAACAATAAGCCAGATTCCCATCAATGCGCTTATTAAGCTCATTCCTGCTAATAAACTGGGAAGTCTTTTCGCTTTCAGCGCGGTAAATACAAGCAGAATAAACGGACTAGTGGACTGAAAGACAGTTGCAACTGCTGCATTACTGTAATTAATCGCAGAAAAAAAGGCAATTTGTGCCGTGCACAAGCCGGCGATGCCGTATATCATAATTCGTGTTAAAATTCGCCAATGTGTCCAAATCTTTTTCGTGCTTTTTCTAGCCTGCTTGAAAAACAAGTTACGATATAGCAACAACATTGCCCCACCGATTAACAGCCGTAACAATACAATCTGTTGCGGAGTCAGAACTTGCTCACTTAACAAAGGCTGTGCTAGTATTCCACCTAGCCCAAATAAAGCGGCACTAATAATACCGCACAGAGTTCCAACTAAACGCTTCATACAAAAGTTTCTCCTCTATAATAGTTCACCATTAGAAATAGCAACACTTTGATTGTGGTAGTCATCATTAAATAAGGCATTGGCTGCTGCCCTAGCAAACGTATCTCGATTAATTGCAAATTCAGACTCCGGTATCGCTCTAAATTCAGGACCGTGCGTAATAATTTTTGTTTCGGGTCCATTCTGAATTAGTCCTGGTCTAAAGATTGTAAAGGGAATACCACTATTTGCAAATAACAACGGTTTGTCTAACTGATCATGGGTATACTGAGGATGTTGCGTGCGAACAGCCGATAAATAGGGTAAATTACCAGACAAATATTCACCGTAAATACCGCCTGCCGAAATATCGACTATTCGTTTAATTGTTGCCTGTGTTTCCTTAATTGCACGTAACAATAACTTAACGTACGGACCAGTGCTCAGCCCACCAACGGAATCATAAATATAATCGACATCCTCGAGTGCCGCTACATAATCAGTATATTTCGCTGCATCTCCCAGAAAAATAACATGTTCTCGTTTCTGATAGGCCGGGACCTTTTTGCGATTACGAACAAATAATTTTAAAGTCATTTCTGGATAATCACGTTCCATTAATTTAATGAAGGCCTGGGCAGTTGGCGAAGTTGCACCAATAACTAAAACTGTATTCATCGTTCATCGGACTCCTTTTCCATTTGCTGATATGTTTTAATAAACCCGTTCATGAATGCGACCTGTTTCTTAAGTTCAGCCTGTTTTTTCTCTAATTCTTTCAGATGATGTTCAACAATCGCTTGACGCTTTTCCGCTGTTGCTTGCTTGCCTTGAACAACTAAATCAGTTAGTTGACGAATATCCTTCAACGGCATTTCGGAATCAATAAAAATCTTCAAATTTTTCATCCAAATCAGATTCTTTTCCGTAAAAACACGATACCCATTCTCAGATCGTCTTAGATTAGGAATTAGGCCCAGGCGATCATAGTAATGGACCTGAGAGACACTCATCCCAACTAATACTGAAATCTCTTGGGTTGTATATTTGGCGACTTCATCATCCAATTTTAGTTCCTCCTTTTTTCGCATGCGATTCATTATAAACTATCAACCATACTTCATAGCAAGCTTTTCCAATCAAATTGGACTTGGGTGAATAATACCCACAATAATAGCCGCCATTTTTGACGTCGGCCAAACGGTGCTTATAACTAAGATGCAACTAACGATCACATCAATATCATCTGGTTGCATTTCTTGTTAGAGTAGCTTACGACAGGGTGATAGAAAACAAATCATAACATTATGTGCTACCAAAGCACCGTGCTAAAATCAAATCAGTCAAAATGCAAGTACGTGCTAATACTCGGCAAATAAGCCAGTTAAGGAGACACCATGAAAACAAAACCTGAAGCCTTAATGCGCGACTTATACAATTTAATCATCAACCCGGCGACGCGTGACTGGGAACGCCATTTACTAGTCCAGGCCAAGAATAATCGGCAACAGCTATCGCCGACTGGGCAACTAAAACAGCTTGAAGCTGATTTGCGACCATTAGCTATGCGGAATAACTTGACCCCGGATGTTATGGACTTTTATCTTGCCATCACTGGCAACGCACCCATGCCGACTAAAAACAATGTATCGGCTTACCCACCCCTTAGTTCGCCTTATGAAGAACGGGCAGTCTTTGCTGGTGGGTGCTTTTGGTGCATGGTTGAGCCCTTTGATCAGCGTCCCGGTATTAATAATGTGATTTCTGGTTATACCGGTGGTTCGTGGGCCCAACCGACCTATGAACAAGTTAGTGGTCAATATACGGGGCACGTTGAAGCCGTGGAAATCAGATACGATTCCCGTAAAATCTCGTATCAAAATCTTGTCGATATTTATTGGCAACTAATTGATCCGACCGACCGCTTTGGACAAATCAATGATCGCGGTAGCCAATACCGGCCAGTCATTTTTTATGCTAATCAACATCAATTGACCATTGCACAAGCATCCAAACAAGCGCTTGTGGACTCGCAACGTTATCAAAAACCAATTGTCGTGGCCATTGAGCCCTTACAGCAATTTTGGCCAGCAGAAAATTATCATCAGGATTTTTACCGCAAACAACCCCGGCGCTACCGACAACTGAAAAAAGCCCATGATCACTATCTAAATTGGTTGAAATTCAAAAACAAATTCTAGCTTGGCGGTTCAGTCACAACTTATGACTTTGCCTGCTTCTGGAATCAATTGGTCAAGCACTAATCGCTGTGCCATACTTAATTGTTATGGAGGCGCATAAACATGCGGCAAAAATCGCAATGGGCCCTAATCAGCTTGTGGCTGATTTTATTAGGAAGTTTCATCCACATGGGCTTAACAGTGATGCCAGTAATTGCTTATAATCACCCACAGAGACCGTTTGGTTGGCCATTTCTGATATTGCTATTATTATCAATTGACCAAGTGTTTTATGACCACTTGATCAATCTCGTTAGTCATTCAATCATCAAACATTAATTTTAAAAAACAGGATATTGACCCGCCATACGAATGCCGGCCGTCCATTGTCCTGTTTTTATTGCGGTATTTTGCATCATGTCAGCTGTCATTTTGACATAACGGTCTTAATCAGGACAAACCACAACTGCCTACTTCGATATGGTATATTGTTACTGTCTACATCAGATTTGCCAATTTGTTTGAGTGATATGGCCTTTTTCTAACCACCTCACTCAGACACTAAAAACAACGAGGTTCTCACCATGCAAACAATTCAGTTAAGCAACATCTTTAAACAACAAGCACACCAAACGATTTTAAAAGATTTCACACTCACCATTCCAGCGCAAAGTAACATCGGCATTCAGATGAGCCACGTTGAGGCAACGACCCTCTTTAACCTATTACGCCAAACGACACCCCAAACTAGTGGCGTGATGACTGGCCTCACTCCCGCACGTATCCAAGCCATCTTTCATGATGACGGCTTTTATCCGCAATTAACAGTCTCGACTTATTTGAAGACCTTTCAACACATCAGCACCTTTGAGACGGACCTGGATGACATTTTGCAGTATTTCGCACTCAAAGACGTCGCCCATACTAAGATCAAGCACTTATCCTTTGATCAACAACAACGTCTGGCCTTACTGCGGGCGTTCATCCTACAACCGGACTTGTTACTAATTGAAAGTCCCCTGACCAACTTGACCAACGCTGGCATTGAGCTGTACTTAGCAGCCTTAGCCTATACTCGCGAACACGGCGTCACCGTACTGCTGACCTCCTACTCATTAGAAGAACTTGTCCTAACCAGTACGACTATCTTCCGCTATCGACCAAACCAGGGCCTCGAGTTGACTGATTTGGCGACCGAAAGCAGTTCCGATTCCGCACACACTTCAGAAGATACACCTAGACCAATTTTTAAAATTGCAAGTAAGGTTGAAGATAAAACAGTCTTTTTCAGCCCCAACGAGATCGATTTTATTGAAAGTGTCAACGGGGTCAGTCAACTGAACGTCAGTGGCGAACAATTCACGTCATCGCAAACAATGAGCGAATTAGAACAACAATTGACGACGCTCGGCTTCTTCCGCTGTCATCGTTCTTACTTGGTTAATTTACAACAAATCGCGGAACTAATCAGTTACTCCCGAAATAGTTACACGTTAATCTTGAAAAACAAAAGTAAACTGCCCCTCTCTCGCGGTAAACTCACTGATTTAAAAGCTTTGATCAATTTTTAGGACACCATTCAGCCTAAATAATGCACCATTCGGCCCCAATATGCCCCATTACACCTTGATTTAATCACATTCGACGATTGTTCCAGTAAACTAGATTTTGTAGAAGCCACTACGCTTCCAAATCAAATTTAAAGGAGTCAGCGATCAACGATGACAATAAAAAATGCAATCGAAGTGATTAACATTGCCAAATCATTTCAAAATACGACCGCGCTGGACCAAGTTAGTTTTACCGTCCAACCAGGTGAAATTTTTGGCTTTTTAGGTCCCTCGGGATCGGGAAAAACAACCACCATTAAAATTCTAACCGGACAATTATTACCAACGAACGGTGAAGCCTACGTCCTGGGTCAGTCTGTCCAAGCATACGACGAACACCGCTATGAAAAAATCGGCATCGTCACGCATCAAAGTGGGCTTTACGACAAATTATCGGTATACCAAAACCTACTATTCTTCGCGAAAATGTTTGGTGTCCCGGTTGCACGTGTTGATAAGTTACTTGAACGAGTTGGTCTCAGTCAACATAAGAAAAAACTCGCTGGTAAGTTATCTCAAGGTATGCGTCAACGGCTAGTTCTGGCCCGAGCAATTCTTCACCAACCGCAAGTCTTGTTCCTCGATGAGCCAACCAGTGGTTTAGATCCCCGCACGACCCAAGCAATTCACGCACTGATTAGGGAATTACGCGACCAGGGTACAGCGATTCTGCTAACGACTCATGATATGCTGGAAGCCACTCGTCTCTGCAATCGTGTCGCCTTACTCAACGCTGGCCGCATCGCAGAATGTGCAGCCCCACAAGCATTGCAATTAAAATATAATCGCGACCAGCAGTATCGCGTCCACATTGCATCGGCAGCGCAAGATTTGTTACTCCCCGCATCTCCTGAGACGACCTATCAGATTAATCAGTGGATGCTTTCTGGGCAACTTGAGACGATTCACTCGTGCGAGCCGACCCTTGAAGATGTCTTTTTAACCGTAACTGGAAGGAGCCTAAAATGAGTTTATCAGTAACCAAAATAAAAGCCTTATTCGGTCTTAAATTAAGACTGATCATTTCAAATATGAGTCTAATGACTGCCCCAATCATGGCCATTTTGTACGTCGTTTTCATGAAGAGTATTATGCAAAGTAAAGCACCATCACACGTCGCCCTGATTTCCCTATTACTGGGAATGGGACTATGCTTTAATATCGTTATGGGTGGCATCATGATGACGAGTTATCCCTTAGCCGAAGAAAAAGAACACCATACGTTACGTGTCCTAATGACCTCTTCCATTACCGGGCCCGAATTTTTTATCGGTAGTTTATTGCCACCACTAGCTATTATGACTGTAACCAATTTGATACTGGTCCCCCTAAGCGGCGCCAGTTGGTCGCAAATTCACTTAGGAAACTTTTTATTGATTACTATTATCACTAGTTTAACGAGTCTCGTGCTCGGATACATTATTGGTCTGATTGCTAATAGTCAAACTCAAGCAGGCGTCTACAGTATTCCAATGATGCTGATTTTAAGCCTGATACCGAATTTCGAACAGTTCAATACCACCCTTAAATCCTTTAGCAGTTATCTGTATAGCAGCACGCTTAATCACTATATTACCGCCTCGTATACCACTGGTGGCTTTTCATGGACGCTTCCGTGAGGTACTGACGCAACTCGGATGGCTCGTGATTACCTGTGGCATCTTCTTCTATGCCTACCGTCGTCACGGCCTTGATAATGACTAAAATTTAGGAGGTTTTCAATCATGTCAACTTTAAAAATCGGAACGACCGTCAAGTTACCAAAACCATATTTGGGAATTGTGGGAACGATCATTGCCTACTACGCAGCTAAAGATCAATACTTAGTTCGGTTTGGTGTTAGCCAACAACTCTACTTCAAACCAGATGAACTAATTGTCTGGAAATCTTAACTGCTTATCTCATACCAAGCCCCTTACTTTGAAATATCATGGTAAGGGGCTTCTTTTCCACGTTCGGACAATCCCGCAGCCGAATCGACGTTGGCTATGTTATAGCAATTGCCGCTCAACCTAGAAGGTGTATGTAGGACGCACATTTACTGATGACCAGTAACCTAACTAACACATTTTTATCATAATTGATGACAGCTCAATTCATGCTATGTATACCCATAATATTTTTAAAATCATAACTTACCCTTAATTTTAAACCCCACTTGCACTCAAAATGGGGTTTAAACCCCACATGCTGTCTTGATGATGTGGTGCTATTTCTGAAACCTGTTATCCTCTTTAATGCACACACGGGGTTTCATACAAAATAGACAATTAAGGGAGCGCAAGTAAAGATGATTAAAGCAGAATGGGCGTATATGCGCAAACACAAACTAATGATTATCGTCATGGCAATCATTATGTTCATTCCATCAATTTATGCCGTGACATTTTTACGATCAATGTGGGATCCATACGGTCGGTTAAATAATTTACCTGTAGCCGTCGTCAATCATGATCAGCCAGTCACGTACCAAGGGAAGCATCTCAGTGTTGGGCGCAATTTAACAACGAATTTAAAAAAATCTAGCGCTTTGAAGTTTCAACAAGTCAACGCAAGTCAGGCACAAGCTGGCTTGAAAAATGGTCGCTATTATATGGTGCTCACGATTCCAACCAATTTTTCGCGCCACGCGACCACCTTACTCAATCACCAACCACAAGCCATGGTGCTACATTATGATACAAGTGCTGGTCATAACTTCGTCGCTAGCAAGATGGCCGATTCGGCGGTCACTTCGATTCGGTCATCCGTCGCCCAAACGATTACAACGAGCTATGCCAAAACGATGTTTGCCGCTATCAAACAACTTGACAGTGGCCTCAAAACAGCTGCTACTAATAATCAAAAGCTAGCCACCGGTGGTCAGCAGCTCCAAACTGCCAACCAAAAAATCGCCACCAACCTGGACACCCTCGCAACTAGTTCGCTGAAACTAAAACAAGGGAGTCAAACACTGACGGTCGGTTTAAACCAATATCTTAATGGCATTTCACAACTACAGGTGGGTAACCAAAAAGTGGTTGCCGGTCTAACACAACTGCTCGTCAAAAGTAATCAGTTAGTTGCTGGCATGGCTCAACTCAACACCGGGGTTCAAACTTTAAATCAAGGTGTTGATCAATACGTTGCTGGCGCCCAGCGAGTGAATACTGGGACTGTCAAAGTCAATACTGGTGCCCATCAGGTGGCCAGTGGCACGCAACAATTCAGTAGTGGTACCGCTCAACTGGCGACTGGTACGCAACAACTTAGTTCCGGTTTAAACGCTTATGCGGCCGGTGTCGGCAAGGTCAACACTGGTGCCAACAAGCTTAGTCAAGGTGCTAATCAACTACAAGCACAGACCGCTCAGTTAACGGCTAAAACGACGGCCCTAACGAGCGGCTCAAGTCAGCTAACTACTGGCATCCAGACACTAGGTCAGAACAGTCAGTCCCTCACCATCGACTTGCAAAAATTGCAGACGCAACTTAAGCAACCAACCAACAATCAAGCCACGATTAGCGCAACCGTGGCAGCGCTGAAAAAGCAGGCTGCTGGTACCGACTTATCGTCCGTTAAAACCGCGCTAAGTGCGCTGACATCGGCTATTAAAACTAGTGCGGCGCTTCACGACAATGTCGCCGCAACCGCTAACAGTCAAAATTTGACTGCGGCACAAAAATCAGCCATTTTGGCAACGGTTGATCAATCCGCTAACCGTGACGCCATCAACGCCGCCCTTGCGAGTTTAACCACGGCCATCGCCCAGTCGACGCAACCGGCTCTAGATACGACTGCTTTGACTAGGGCCCTCAGCGCCACGACTCAACAGCAGGCTGACCTTGTCACCACGGTCACCCAACTCACTACCGGTGCGCAATCACTGACAACCGGTATTCAATCTGCTGGTAACGCGGCTAACAAACTGAGTACTAGTCTAACCCAGCTGAACACGGTCCTACCTAATCTCACTAATGGCATTGGGGCCGTCACTACTGGTGCGACAAACTTGGCTAGCGGAACAACAACGCTCACAACTAATAGCCAGCAGCTCACCCAAGGCTTTAAAACACTGGATGCTAACACCAACTTGCTCAATCAGAGAAGTCACCAACTGGCTACGGGTGCGGGGCAAGTTGCCGCGGGTTCTCAACAGCTGACCGCGGGCACGCGTCAACTCAGCACCCAGGGCAACCAGCTAACACAAGGTGCCAGCCGCGTGGCTACGGGTCTTCAATCTGCACAGACCAACCTACCCAGCTTAACAACTGGCATCTCACAGTTAGTTACGGGCAGTCAACAAGTCACCACTGGCTTACATCGACTCGGCACAACGGGTATTGCACTCGCTAATGGCAGTCAGCAACTCACTAGTGGCAATGGGCAATTAGCCACCGGAGCTCAGCAACTAGCCGTGGGTGCTAACCAAGTTACAACCGCTGGTAATAAGATTCAAACTGGTAACCAAGCATTAGCGACCAAATTAGGAACGGCCGCAAGCAAGGGGAATCTCAATCCATCAAAACTGACGTATCAACAAGTTGCCAAACCCGTCACTACAACTCACCAGGACCGTGATGATGTACCAAACAACGGTACTGGTATGGCGCCGTATATGTTAAGTGTCTCGTTATTTGTCGGCGCGCTCGCCCTCAATATGATGTTTGATATGTATACCCCACGCAAACACCCGCAATCGGCACTGGATTGGTGGAGTAGCAAGGCCAGCATCATGCTCGTCTTTTCAATCATGGAAAGTACGATTATGCTCGGCTTGATGATGTTAATCAACGGACTCAGCCCGATTCATCCGTTTGCCACTTGGTTGTTACTCACGCTAACGGCGCTACTCTTCATGACGATCGTCGCTTGGCTTAACCTTGTCTTCGGCAAAGCTGGCGCCTTCTTCAGTATGGTACTACTAGTCTTACAGCTCGGTGGTTCAGCCGGAACGTATCCAATTCAGCTGTCAGGTCACTTTTTCCAAACAATCCACCCGTGGTTACCAATGAGTTACAGCGTCAACGGCTTGCGGCAGACCTTAATGACTGGTAATTCTGCTCTTCCTGAGATGGGCGTCTTAGCACTGATTCTAATGCTGTTTATTGCTCTGACCTGGTTGTTCTTTATCCGTCGTTACCCTCGGCTGGCTCAAATTGACTTTGAAGACCCCGTCGCCGTCAAAGCCACTCAGAGTAAGTTAGCCACGTTGGTTCGGCGAAAGGCTCAAGCTAAAGCATCTGACAATAAAACGAATTAGTTATTTGGATTTATGATCTCGAAACACTGCCAAAACGACTTTCTCTATATCAGAGAGAGTCGTTTTTAGCAGCTAACTAAGTTGACGACTTTACCCAAATGGTGCTGTTAATTCTGATTCGCTGGTCAACACCTTAACCTACTACCATATTATTAGTATTCGTGAAAATCCCTACTAATATTGAAACGACTTCCCCATTACTTGAGACTGCTTTTCACAGACTCATTTTGACCGGATGTCACACACGCTAAGTCATCTAGCTTGTCAGTCAACAGCCCAACTAACTAAAACCATTAACTAGTCTCAAATGCACCACAACAATCATTCAGAACAACATTAAGTCACTATCCAAACAAAACTAATCATGATACCACCTCAAATTAGTATGGGTATGCTTTAGTTAGGGACAAGCTTACGGTTAAATTAGATTGGTATATTGATTGAGTCAGCGTTTGATTTTGGCTATACTGTTAACAGTCAATTAATAAAGGAGTGCGAGTCGCATGATCAAAGAATTCAAGGAATTTATTGCCCGCGGTAACGTGATTGATTTGGCCGTTGGGGTTATTATCGGGTCCGCTTTTACGGCCATTGTTAAATCGTTGACAGACAACTTAATTAATCCACTGATTGGGATTTTCTTAGGCAAAGTTGATTTATCCAATCTAAAGTTCAGTATCGGTGATGCTACTTTTAAGTACGGGTCCTTTCTAAATGCCATCATTAATTTCTTCATCGTCGCCATCGTCGTTTTCATTCTGGTGAAAATTATTAATAAAGTGGTTAAAAATGAACCAGAAGAACCCGAGGAAGAAGAAGTCGATGTTTCCGCGCAATATCTAGAAGAAATTCGTGATTTATTAAAGGAACAGGCTAAAAAATAAGTGAAAATAGCTCCCAAGCAAATTTTTCATTAAAAGTCTATATGGTATTAAAACTTTTTTTGAGATACAATATATTGTGCAATTTTTTATAAAGAGGGGCTATCATGGTGATAATAACAGCAGGAATGATTGGAGTCGGCAAAACCACGTTAACGGGGTTAATTGCTGACCACCTTGGAACTAAGGCATTTTACGAACCGGTTGGCGACAACCCCGTATTGCCACTTTATTATTCGGATCCTAAGAATTACGGGTTCCTATTACAAATCTATTTCCTCAACAAACGTTTTGCAATGATCAAGAAGGCATTGGCCGACGATAACAACGTCCTCGACCGCTCCATCTATGAAGATGCCCTCTTCACCAAAGAAAACAACGCTGAAGGAAACATCTCTGACACTGAATTGAATGTTTACTTGCAACTACTAGACAATATGATGACCGAATTGACTGAACTGCCTAAGAAGGCACCAGACTTGATGGTCTACTCTGAAACTGACTTCGATACGATTCTTTACCGGATCAAGAAACGTGGTCGCGACTACGAACAGTTCGACCACAACCCTGAACTGGAATCTTATTACTATAAGATGTGGACCGCTTATCGGAAATGGTACGATGAATACGATGCTAGCCCTAAAATGAAGATTGATTTACAACAGTACGACTTGGAAAAACCTGCTAACCAACAAGCAGTGCTGGCTCAAATCGATTCTGAATTAGGCAAGATTCGCAATCCAACCACAGTTTAATTAATCATGCTAAAAGCGCCAGTCCCGATAATGGGGACTAGCGCTTTTATTGCGCACAATCTAGCGAGCAAACAATACAGAAACTTCTTAATGACTCGCGACCAGCTAACTAGGTAGCGCGGGTAGTGTCGCATTACCAAACGACAATCTTTGAATGCCGCACTAGCACAATTGCGCTCGATTACATGGCTGCCCGGACTTGTTGGGCTAACTCAAAGTTATTGGTAATCACCGCATTGACCGAGGCTGCGAACAATTGTTGCATTACGATTGGCTCATCCACTGTCCAAACCCGTTCAGCAACATGGTGTACAGGTTGATAGTGTTCAAGATGCACCCCTTCTAAGTGTTCGTGAGTCGCAAACTCATCCGGATTACCCAGACGCGCTGAAGTCAAAAAAGCATATTTCTGGCTGGCATCAATGGCGTAGGCCCGCTGTAAACTCTTCAGATTAAACGACGAAAAAACGACCGGATAAATTAAGTCAGTCTGCCGGACCATCCGTAGCACAATCCGCTCGATATCAAGATAATAGTGTCGATCAGTCTTCAACTCAAGGTTCAAGTGAACGGGCTCCCCACTCACTAAGTTTAAAAATTCTTGTAAGGATGGGACGGGCTCTCCATTTGCTAATTCAAATCTACGCAACTGTTCGAAGGTCAGATCCGCAATGGCCCCTTGCCCATTAGTAGTTCGATCGATTCGTTCGTCATGCATAATCACTGGTATTTGATCCTGGGTAAGATGGACGTCAAACTCTAAGCCATCGATATGATGACTGATGGCATACGCAAACCCAGCTAGCGAATTCTCAGGAAACTTAACGGGAACGCCCCGATGACCATAAATCAACGACATATTTGGCACAATTCTTCAACTCTTTCCAATTAATGACGACCGTTTGCACGGTTATTTGATTCTAACACTTTATTGTACGTATTTTCAGCCGTTTGCAACGATTGTCGAATATCTTGGCCTGCAAAAATCTGCTGCATCGCCGTTTGAATCGCCGTCCGTGCGGGAACCCAACCATCGACAAAGACACCTGAGTTCGTATTATTAGGCTTCGTTCGTAGCATCTGATTACCAGAAACTTCTAGGACCGGCGACTTCTTGAATAGTTTTTTCAGCGTTGGCTCGTCCTTAGCCCCCTTATTAACGGCTAAATAACCAGTCTTGGCTTGCCAATCGGCTTGCGTCTGTGCGCTAGCGAGAAACTTAGTGAATTCCCACGCGCCATCTTGGACCGCGCTTGGTTTATCGTTCGCAATCCAAAGTGCCGCCCCACCAACTGCGATTCCGTTGGCTCTCTGACCATTCGGCCGTGGGAAATATGTGACACCTAGATCATTTTTGAGCACTTGATACAACTGACCCGTGTTCGCGGACGATTGCATGAAGATACCCAAATGGCCTGCCAAGAAAGAAGCTGCTTCATTTGCAGCAGCATTACCACCCGAACCAAAGTTCATAAAGTCACCATAGTCAATATTTTCTTTAACCCACTTCATCGCATTGATAGCCGCGGGACTCGTAAAGTCGACCTTAGTCGCATTGCCAGTATGACCATTATCATGATTGGCAACGGGAACACCTGCGTTAGCGACCAGCTGCTCGAATAGCCACGAATAGGCCTCCATTGTCATTCCCTTGACTTTGCCGTGGGATTTGTCGTGGATGGCCTTAGCGACTCGCGTGATATCATCGTAAGTCGGATCCACTGGTGGCGGCGTAATCCCGTACTGACGCAAGACCCTCTTATTATAATAAAGCGCCGTTTGCGATGCATTAAACGGCATTGCTAGCAATTGATTGTCGCGCATCACGATCGCCTTGGCGCCCGGAATGATTTGATCAGCATCGTAATGGTCACGGTCAATAAATTTCTGCATCGGTGTCGTGAAACCACTGTGATACATCTGACTGGTGGAAATATCCATCGATTGAAATAGCGCTGGTGACGCGGCCGTCCCATGCGTATTCAAGATTTTTTGAATGACGCCATTATAGCCACCCTCAAACTCGGCTACAACTTCATACTTGGACTGTTGGTGATTAAACGCTTTAACGTAGGCGTCAATCGCTTGTTGACCAGGACCTTTCATCTCATGCCAAAACACCACTTTAATGCGACTACTATCCGCATGGACACGGGTCCGACTATAAGCGAACCCACCCACTACCAAGAGGACAACCATCATACCGGCTAGCCACTGCCACTTTCGCGTTATCTTCATCATTTCACCGAACCTTCATTCAATCCAGATTTAAAGTAGTGTTGCCCCCAGAAAAGGACAATCAATGTTGGAATCACCACGATGGCGGCACTCGCCTGAACGAGTCCCCAATTCGTAGCGGTTTCTTCCGAATGCAATTGCCGCAATCCATCTTGGACCGGACGTAGCCGATTTGAAAACGTGGTCAGCATTGGCCATAAATATTGGTTCCAGCTTCCTAAAAAGCTGTAAGCAGCTAGCGTCAATAAACTAATCCGTGAGTATGGTAAGGCAACGCGACAGTAAAATTGCCAGTGTGAGAGACCATCAACATCAGCGGCTTCCTTTAAGTCTCGCGGAATTTGCAGAAAGGCTTGACGTAACATGAAGATACCAAAGGCCGAAGTTAAGAACGGGATAACCATCACCGCATAGTGATTCAACAAGTGCATCGCACGGACCGTGTGAAAGTTCGGAATCACTTCAGCTTCAAATGGTAGCATCATAGTTGCCAAGACCAAGTAGAACAACGCATCCCGATACTTAAATTCTAAAAACACAAAGGCGTAGGCGGCAATTGATGCAAAAAACAGATGAGCAATCATCTGAATGATTGAAATCATTAAACTGTTAAATAAGTAGCGAAGAATGGGGGTTTTGGTAAACGCATCCTGATAGTTCTGCCAAGAAAGGGTTCCGCTCAGTGATCCTTTCGCAATAGTCGTCGTTGGTAAAAAGCTGGTCCACAACCCTAAAACAAACGGTAAAATAATGACTAACGTTAATGTAATTAATAACAAGTACCGGAATCCGATACCGATTCGATGTCGAATCAGGGCTTGAGTAGCCATCGTATTTTCCATTAGTAATGCACCCGCTTTGCTAAAAGTTTGAATTGGATTACCGTAATCGCTGCAATAATGATTGCTAGTATGATCGATTCCGTGCTAGCAAGCGCATAGTTACCATCAACGAAGGCATCCCGATAAATACGGTAAACTAATAAGTTGGTGGCGTTCGTAGGCCCACCCGCAGTCATCAAGTCAATCAATCCGAAACTCTTGAACGCTGAGATCAACGTAATCACCGCCGCAAAGAAGAGTGTGGGGGAAATCATCGGCAACGTGATATGGATGAACTGATAACGCCGACTGGTCCCCGCCACATCGGCCGCATCATATAAGGTTTTAGGCACGACTTGCAATGCCCCAAAAAAGATCAGAAAAGTAAATCCGAGGTGCATCCAAACACTCGTCATAATAATTGCCACCATGGCCCAGTGTGGCTCCGTTAACCAATTAATTGCCGGTAAGTGCATCCAGATGGCCACCTTATTCAACAAGCCCACGGATGGATTAAACATGAATAACCAGAAAATTGCGGAGACCGAGACAGACACTCCCATAGTCGAGGTAAACATAGTTCGAAATAGCTCGATACCCCGAACCCTTTGATTGGCAGCGGCCGCTAACAGTAACCCCCCAATTAACGTGAACACTGTCACACCCACGACATAGATTCCAGTGGCTTGCAGGCTAGCAAGATAACTCTTAGTCGTCAGCAAATTAAGGTAATTTTGCAAACCAACAAAGACGGTTGGTTCACCAAGACTATTAGTCAAGAAAAAGCTTAGATACAAGGTGCGTAACATTGGATAGAAAACAAAAACACTGAGGGCGAGTATTGAGGGCCCAAGAAATAGCCAAGCATAATATTTATCATTACGCTTTAATTCAAAACTGCCGGTCTGCACAGTTGCTTGGTCATGCGCATCTGGCGATTGTTTCGGCTTAAGGCGTCGCTTAATCGACGGAAACGAGTTGATCACTAGTAACACCCTCCTCTTCAGCAATCAGTTGTTCGTGCTCATCAAAAATGAAGATCTTACCATTAACGGTTACATTCACCCGTTGTTCAAGTGGTAATTGGACCTGACCAGATTGTGCAACTCGCAATGCCGTCCCGTTATCAGCCTGCACTTCGATAATCGTCATCTCGCCCAGTGTCTCGACATTCGTGACCTTGCCATTACCGCGCTCATCAGTAACTGGTACTACGTTTAGCTGATTAGGTCGGATACCAATCGTATAGCTCCCCGCGTTTAATGGTTGGTTAAGCGCAATCTGAAGGCCCTCCGCGACGTGTAAATTACGAGCGGTTTTCGTCACCACTGGCAGTAAATTAATCTGTGGCGTACCGAAGAATTCAGCGACGAAATGATTAGCAGGATGATTATAAATATCTAACGGTGTATCAATCTGCTGCACGTGACGCTCATTTAACACCATTACGTGATCGGCCATGGTCATCGCTTCAGTTTGGTCATGGGTGACATAAATCAATGTCAATCCGAGCTTACGTTGCAGTTCGCGAATTTCGGTCCGCATTCGCACGCGTAGTTGCGCATCAAGGTTTGATAACGGTTCGTCCATCAGGCAAACCTTAGCATCACTGGCAATCGCCCGAGCCAAAGCCACTCGTTGCCGTTGACCACCAGATAGTTCGCGCGGCTTGCGGTCACGATAAGCCGTCAAATTGACCATCTTCAACGCGGCATTGACCCGACGCTCGACTTCCGCGGCCGGCATTTTTCGTGCTTGTAAACCAAACGCAACGTTGGCAGCCACGTCCAAAAAAGGGTACAAGGCATAACTTTGAAAAACCATTGACAGCTTTCGATCTTTTGGTGGGACTGCATTCATGATCTGACCATTGATGGCCAGCTTTCCACTAGTAATTGGAATAATACCGGCAATCATCCGCAGCAGCGTACTTTTACCACAACCGGATGGCCCAACAATCACGAATAACTCCCCGTCTTGAATCTCAGCATTTACATCGTTTAAAACTGGCTGTTTCGCCTTATCATACGTCTTTGTGATGTTCTGCAAGGTAATTCCCATATTCATATCCCCTCGACCTTTTATTTGTAATTTATTAGATTACTCTTTAATCATGCCAGACCAACGTATCGGGAATGTTGGCATAATGTAAAAATAACGTATGGGTTATGTATTTTTTTCATAAACAGCGCCCCACCAACAAATTCGGAGTGAATAAAAAATAGTTGTTTCAAGAATTTGTACATTCTCGAAACAACTATTTAGTCTGTGTCCTACCAGTTAATCTGTCATGGATGATAACGGTCCACCGTGAGTCGGTTTTCTCTGTGTCCGATATCGAGCTTGAAAAAGCCGCTCAAATGTTTATCCGGACACACTATCGGATGTCCTAAAAATTTCAATTAAAGCCGACGAGTGGTATGCTTTGGCAGTTTGACTGGCTGTTGATCAGCATCTGTGCGCACCACCAACGTGTCACAGGTAGCATTGCGAATCACATAAGCAGCATTAGAGCCAATTAACACCCGTGCCACGTTGTTAAGACCTGTGGCCCCAACAACGATCAAGTCAGTGCCATAGCGGTCCGGTAAAGTCGTCGCTAACAATAACTTCGAATTACCTGAATGTAAGTGAACCCGCACATCGCTGACACCCGCGGCCATCGCTTGTTGGCGAGCCTTAGCGAGATTCGCTTTAAGACCGGCCGTCAATTCGTTCAATGCCTGCGGTGTCGTTGCGCCAAAACCCATCGGCCCTTGAGTCACACCAATAAATTTCTCAGTATTAATGACCGTCACAATATCCAAAGCGGCATTTTGCTCGACCGCGATCTTAATTGCTTTCGTTAAAGCTAATTGGGACTGAGGACTCGTATCGATGCCGACTAAAATGCGTTTAACCATCGTTATAACCATCACCCTCCATTAAAGGATCACTATTTGTCGGTTGCTAACACGGCAATTGATTCAGCGTAAATCGCCATTGCAGCCATTAATTCGTCAATTGGTTGGAATTCATTGGCTTGGTGCATCGTATCTTCGGTATCTGGGAAGAGTGCCCCAAAGGCAACCCCACGAGCCATCATCCGGCCATAAGTCCCACCACCAACAATTTGTGGTTGTGAGGTCGTGTCACCAGTTTGACGCCGGTAAACGTCCATCAAATCCTTGACGATCGGGTCTTCAGGGTCAACGTAATGTGGCACCATGAAGTCACCCTGCGTGACCGTGGCACCAGCTGGTAACTGCGCTTGGACTTTCGCCGTTAAATCAGCAGGTTCGATTCCCTTCGGATAACGGAAGTTCAACGTTAACGCACCACCCTTTTGATGGTCGAAGCTGAGTAACCCGACATTCATCGTCAAATCACCCATAACGTCATCCTTGTAAGCTAAGCCTAACTGGTTCGCCCGCGAATCATCGTGTAGCTTATTAGCCACGAAGTCTAAGAAAGCAGCGGCATCATCAGCAAAGGCATAGTTAGTCAAGAACGTTGCAAGGTAGGTTCCGGCATTGATCCCGTTACGTGGTTCCATCCCATGGGCGGCCTTTCCAACAACTTCCAGCTTAACGCCTTCAGGAACGACCGTTAATTCACCAGTTACTGGTTGCTGGTCCAGGAACGCTGTGAAGTCGGCCACCAACTGCTCGTTGTCATCCGTTGCGACCACGGCTTCGGCATCACGCGGCACCATATTTTCACGCAAGCCAGAATCAAAAGAAACAAGGTTAAAGTCGCCATTATCTTCATGACCGAAGTGTAATTGCAGACTCACATTTCCCTTTTCACCATTGATCAACGGGAACATGGCATCTGGAGAGAAGCCCAAGGTTGGCGCTGGTTCAACTTCAAAGTAGCGTTTCATTCCAGTCCAATTACTTTCCTCATCTGTCCCAACGATAAAGCGAATCTTCTTATTGAGCTTCAAGCCAAGTTCTTTGACAATCTTTAAGCCATAGTAGGCCGCCATTCCCGGGCCTTTATCGTCGGAAACGCCGCGGGCATACATCTTGCCATCCTTGATGGTTGGTTCGAAGGGGTCCGTATCCCAGCCGTTACCAGCAGGCATTTCATCCACATGGGCTAAAATTGCCAAGGTTTCATCCCCCTCACCAATTTCAGCATAACCGACCAAGTTATCAATGTTCTTGGTCTTAAAGCCGTCGCGTTCCGCAATCGCTAAAAACGTGGTTAACGCTTGCTTAGGACCAGGGCCTAAGGGTGCATCATCCGTCGCCTGGCTATCGTCACGAAAGCTCGGTACGCGGAGCATGGTGGTTAAATCTGCTAAATAATCATCTTGATGCTTAGTTGCTTCATTTTTCCAATCAACTGACATGTTAAATTCCTCCCACATATTGTTACCTTAATTTTATCATAGCTGTCGTCAACTTAATAATCGTAAGTAACCGCTTTTGGAAAATGGTATACTCAAAGTAAATTAACTTAGAAAGCTGGTCATTTTATGCAACCTATTACAACTGAAATTGTTAGCCGAACGATTATCAAACGACCGGCTGATTCTCACAAAGGCAATTACGGCCGAATCATGCTGATTGGGGGTAATCAAAATTTTGGTGGTGCTATCATCATGGCCGCAACGGCCGCAACATATAGTGGTGCCGGTCTGGTGACGGTCGCTACCGACCCGTCTAATTTCACGAGTCTACATGCTCGGCTACCAGAAGCCATGGTCATTGACTATCATCAAACGGACACCTTATTAAACCTGCTAGCAGGAATGGACGTTATCGTCATCGGTCCAGGCCTTGGAACAGATACCGTCGCTGATCAGTTACTGACCGCCGTTCTCGCCGCGACGCACGTCCCACAACGATTGGTCATCGATGGTTCGGCGCTGACCTTGCTTGCACAGCAGGCCCGCACCTTACCCGCCACGGACATCGTGGTCACGCCACACCAAATGGAATGGCAACGACTTAGCGGCATCGCGATCAAAGATCAAACCCCAACTGCCAATCATGACGCGCAACAACGGTTAGGTGTTACGGCCGTGGTCAAAGCTCATCGCACGACCGTCTACACTGACGAACGAGTCTGGTTCAACCCCGGCGGCACTCCGGCCATGGCGACCGGCGGCATGGGTGACACGTTGGCTGGTATGATTGGTGGCTTCGTAAGTCAATTTCATAATTTCACCGATGCCGTTCTCAGCGCGGTCTACTTGCACAGTGCCATTGCCGATGACCTCGCTGCAACGCGGTACGTCGTCTTGCCGCATCAAATCAGTACCCGCATTCCGACTTACATGCACCGCTTTAGTCAGATTGAACGCCCTTAGCTAGCTGGACCATAATGAACACGAACAAGCCAACGACATTATGCTAAAAAAGCCTCAACTAACCATGCTTGAATTCATAGTTAGTTGGGGCTTAATGATTTAATTTAAACCAGAGTGGCCGAATTCGTAACACGCACTATTCGCCTACGGGTTGGTTCGCATCCGCCTTCAACGCTGTTAGTTCGTCATCAGTCAGCGCACGATAGTTCCCCGCTAATAAGCCAACGGGTAGCGTTAACGAACCAAACTTGATTCGCCGTAACCCGACGACCCGTTCACCTAACGTTCCGACCATCCGCTTAACTTGGTGATACTTGCCTTCATGGATCATGATTCGAATCGTGGTAAAATTCTCGATTTCATGGAATTGAACAATCTCAGCCTGAGCCGGTTGCAATTCAGTCCCGTCCTTTAACGTGATCCCATCATTAAAATTAGCCAATTGAGCTGCAGTGATTTCCCCCGTTACTTCAGCCTCATAGACCTTCGTAACATGGTGGTTCGGCGACAATAGGTCGTGCGATAGGGCCCCATCGTTCGTAATGACCAAGATTCCCTCAGTATCTTTATCGAGACGACCCACGGGAAATAGATCGTCACGAAAATCCGTCGTATTGAACAGGTCCATCACCGTTTTCGCAGCGGAATCCGTCGTTGCCGTGATGACCCCGACTGGCTTATTCATCACATAATAGAAGTATTGTTGGTAACGGACCTGCACGTCATCTAAAAAGACGGTGTCACTGCCAGGGTTGATCTGTTGTTTGCCAGAGATTACTGGCTCACCATTGGCAGTGATATGACCATCTTTAATCAGACGACGTACTTGAGTCCGCGTGCCAATTCGCATCGCATGTAAAAATTTATCTACTCGCATAATTCACCTATTTAATCCGTAATTTCCGTCGTAACCCAGCAGCTTTCGTTCCAATCATCAAATCAGCCATCCGTGAACGGAGTGCTAAGTAAACGTAAACCGCACCACCAGCGATAACTGCTAGGGCCACGATCAAGAACGATTGCGTCTTACTGTGCTCATTCAACACAAAGTTCAGCCCATAAACAACTAATCGTGCCGTGACATACGTTAAAATCGAATAAACTAAAATTCGATTGATTTTTGGTAATAACTTCACGTACCGAATTCCAAAGTTGACTTCCAAATCATACATCGCCATCAGACTCGCAACCATCATCCCAATCGCGGTCGCAACCAGGGGCCCCGCCGTTGATAGGAAATAGATACATGGTAACTGAATCACGATTTTGACCAGTAAGCCGATCAAGTAATAGCGAATAATATCGCGGTTGCGTGATAGGCCTTGCATCAGCGCCGAAATCACCGTAAAAAAGCCTAAAGCAATCGCGGTAAATGCTGAGATCTGCAGAATCAAGGTCCCAATTTGATCATAACTATAAAAGAGCGTGTTAAGTGGTTGTGCCACTGCGGCCATCCCCAGCGCTCCGGGAATCATGATAAATAGGAATAAAATAATCGAATCTTCCAATTGTTTACGAATATTACGCATATTATGACTGGCCAATGATTCAGATAAAATCGGCACGACCGTCACGGCAATCGCAGACGCCAATGACACAATGATCATCACCAATTTGTTCGCATTAAATGCAAAGTAAGCATACAACGTATCGATCTGCTTAGTACCCAAATGGTAAACCAGCCGCATCATCGGTTGGAACGTTGCTTGATCCAACAGGTTGAAGACTGTCGTTGCGGTATCGATCACAATAAATGGAATCGCCTGAATAATAATATCGCGGAACAATTGCCAGACTGGAATAACTAGTTTGTTCTCACTCTGAGCAGCTAAGGCATTTAGCTCGGGCCGTTTGCGGAAATAATACCAACCGAGTAATAAGAAGCTGGCAGCCGCCCCGACGAATGCTGCGAATGTCGATTGGGTCACGGCATTCACCCAATCGCCGTGAGCGACGCGCATGATGAAATACGTCGCACCCAACATATAGATGACCCGAAAGACTTGTTCCACGAACTGTGAGATTGCGGACGGCGCCATCTGTTGATACCCTTGGAAGAATCCCCGGGTCAAAGACATCGATGGCAGAATCACCAAGGCAATAGCCAACGCATGCAAGACGGGAATCAGATTGGCATCATAGCCCCCAAAAGCTGTTGAAATCAAGCCAGCACCAAACCATAAAATAATGGCACCAATAATCCCAAAGGCTGACGTCAACAACAAGCCCCGCTTGAATAAGCGCTGTCCAACGGCATATTCATTCATCGCATTATATTCGGAAAGTTGTTTAGAAATTGCGGACGGAATTCCCCCGATCGCAATTAGCAGGAAAAAACTATAAATATTATATCCCTTGGCATAAAGCGCGTTACCTTGCGTATAATCAGCGCCCATCCAGATAACCCACGGGATAATATAAATCGCCCCGAGCACCCGTGAAAAGAGACTCCCAGCCGTCATCCAAGCCGACCCGCGCACCATCTTCTGGTGCGCTTCGGCTTCAGAATTCACGTGTGCATTCTGGGGCTGATTAGCTTTTGATTCCTCAGACATGTTCGTAACCCACTTTCTTAATTCAATCCTAATCATTTTAGATGAAAAACAAACAAGTTGCAATTCAATTCCGGCCTTATGCGTGAGTTTAACCGAACTTTAATGATAAGGTCTTGACAACTGCACCAGCTATTGGCGAACCGTACCGCCGTCCGATACCCTATGGCTGATACAGAAAAAAGACCAATCCGTACGCTTTACCAGCGGCCACGATGCGGTCTCAAATTCGATTACAGCAGAGTGCCGCCATGATAACCATTTCCGCTGATTAAACCACGTTACTGCTAGTTTTAAGTTAAGCATAGGCGGTTGCACACACTCTGCCCACCAAAAACACGTGTGATTTGTCTCCCAAACCGAACCAGAACGTCCTCAGAATCTTTATTCACTTAACCAAATCAATCGTAACCGCACTAATTAGTTCTGTGAGTAGTTAAAAAATCGTGATAGCAACCAACAATTGTCAGTCACCATCACGATTAATTTAAGCGATATTCATTTAACTTGATACTGGTCGTGGTACTTAGTTGGCAACCACGTTAACCAGTTTACCAGGAATGGCAATCACTTTACGAACTGTCTTGCCGGCCGTAAATTCCTGGATTTTTTCATCCGCCAGGGCTAGTTTTTCAAGTTCATCCTTGCCCATATCCTTAGCGACTTCGGCGTGCGAGCGAACCTTACCATTAACTTGAAGCACGATTTGGACCGTGTCTTCTACTAACTTAGATTCGTCATACGTTGGCCAAGTGGCGTAGGTGATCGTGTCATCATGGCCTAATAATGACCATAGTTCTTCCGACAAATGTGGTGCAATCGGTGACAGTAACTTCACAAAGCCTTCGATATAAATGATTGGTAAATCGTCGACCTTGTATGCTTCGTTTACGAAGACCATCATTTGTGAAATCGCAATGTTAAAGCGCATAGCTTCATAGTCTTCCGTGACTTTCTTAACGGTTTCGTTGTAGATTTTCGTCAACTTACCATCATTGATAGTCGTGATTCGGTCGCGAACACGATTGTTTTCATCGATCATTAAGCGCCAAACCCGTTCGATCCACTTATTGGCACCATGTAACCCATCGGTACTCCACGGAATCGAAGCTTCCAATGGTCCCATGAACATTTCGTATAACCGCAACGTATCGGCACCATATTGGTCAACAATATCATCGGGGTTAACCACGTTCCCCCGCGACTTAGACATCTTTTCGTGATTATCACCCAAAATCATCCCTTGGTTAACTAACTTCTGGAATGGTTCCTTGGTTGGCACAACGCCTAAGTCATATAAGAACTTGTGCCAGAAACGTGCGTAAAGCAGATGTAAGACCGCGTGTTCTGCACCGCCCACGTATAAGTCAACGGGTGACCAGTACTTCAACTTGTCATAATCGGCCAAAGCTTCACGGTTGTGCGGATCAACGTAACGCAAGAAGTACCATGAACTCCCGGCCCATTGTGGCATCGTGTTGGTTTCACGCTTCCCCTTACGACCGTTTTCATCGACGACATTTACCCAGTCGTCGATATTCGCTAACGGGCTTTCACCAGTTCCTGATGGTTCCAGGTTCTTAGTTGCTGGTAACCGCAATGGTAGTTCATCTTCAGGAACCAACGTCGTTTCGCCGTCTTCCCAGTGAATAACTGGAATCGGTTCGCCCCAGTACCGTTGCCGTGAGAAGATCCAATCACGTAACCGATAGTTGACCTTCTTTTCACCGGCATGGTGTTCACCTAACCAGTCAATCATCTTATCAATAGCTGGTTGCTTAGCTAAACCGTCAACAAAACCTGAGTTGATGTGTTCCCCGTCGCCAGTGTAAGCTTGTTGGTCATAATCATTATCACCCGCAATGACAGGTTTGATTGGCAAATCAAATTTTTGTGCAAATTCAAAGTCCCGATCATCATGAGCAGGCACTGCCATGATGGCCCCAGTTCCATATGAAGCCAGAACGTAATCGGCAATCCAGATTGGCAGTTTTTCACCATTAACCGGGTTGATGCCGTAGCTACCAGTGAAGACCCCGGTCTTGTCCTTATTCAAATCAGTCCGTTCAAGGTCTGACTTGCTGGCGATTTTAGCTTTGTATGCTTTGATAGCGTCCGCTTGTTCGGGTGTCGTCAATTGTTCAACTAAGTCGTGTTCAGGTGCCAAGACCATGTAACTTGCGCCAAACAGCGTGTCTGGCCGCGTTGAGAACACTTCAATCTCGGTATCGTCAGGTTGACCAGCAACCTTGAAACGAATGGATGCGCCAACTGAGCGGCCAATCCAGTTACGTTGTTGCTCTTTGATGTTTTCTGGCCAATCAATATCGTCCAGGTCATCAATCAACCGGTCCGCATAGGCCGTGATTTTGAGGCTCCATTGCTTCATTGGCACCCGGTAAACATCATAGCCACCGCGTTCCGTCTTACCATCAACCACTTCTTCGTTAGAAACAACCGTTCCCCCCATCATATCAGGAGCCCAGTTGACCAACGTTTCAGATTCGTAAGCCAAGCCCTTCTTATAGAGCTGTTCAAAGATCCACTGCGTCCACTTGTAGTAACTTGGATCAGTCGTATTCACTTCACGGTCCCAGTCATATGAAAAACCTAATGACCGAATCTGACGTTTGAAGTTTTT
Organism: Lactiplantibacillus sp. YT640; assembly: GCF_049745435.1. Classification (NCBI taxonomy): domain Bacteria; kingdom Bacillati; phylum Bacillota; class Bacilli; order Lactobacillales; family Lactobacillaceae; genus Lactiplantibacillus; species Lactiplantibacillus sp. YT640. The sequence goes on along the minus strand of NZ_JBMNVY010000010.1, from coordinate 30,538 downwards.
GATGTTCTTGGCCGTAAAGTCCTTCGGGTTATGCCCCGTCTTGAGCGCATATTGTTCAGCGGGTAAACCGAATGCGTCCCAACCCATTGGATGTAAGACATTGTACCCTTGCATCCGCTTGAACCGTGACATAATATCCGTGGCCGTATACCCTTCAGGATGTCCAACGTGTAATCCTTGGCCAGATGGGTATGGGAACATGTCTAAGGCGTAATACTTCTTCTTATCCGTCGTATCTAATGTTTTGAAGGTTTTGTTTTCCTTCCAATAATGTTGCCATTTGCGTTCAATGACTTTATGGTTGTATGCCATAGTAGTGCCCCTTTCTTGCTGCCTTGTATGTAAAAGCTAGCATTGCGACTTTCCAACTGACTATTCAAGATGGCATTTTCATGCTTCAACTCAGTAAAAGCGGTTAAAAAACAAAAAAATCCTATAAGCCAATTAAGCTTATAGGACGAAAACGGGTTCCGCGGTACCACCTATGATTCCACGTTACCGTGGCCTCTTGAGAATCTTAACGCGAAACCACGTCCGTACCTACAATCTTGTTCAGCCGGAAGACTCGAAGGTGAGTTCATGATTGGTGAATCCCCGTTTGCAACTACCACGGAGTTTCTGCAAAACACCAGCCACTACTATTCCTTCTCAGAGTCGTAAAGTTATTGTTTTCATAGTAGCAAACCAGCACGTTTTTTTCAAGGGCCCAAGCCCCGCTGGCGATAAATTTTATCATCGGCATTAATCGGACCCCTGATAAAAAATGCTATAATAATGGCAATAATTTATTTATCGGAGGAATCAGTATTGAAGCAACGATCCTGGCAACGTTCGGACAGTTTGATTCTACTTATATTTATAGGATGGTTAGGCTGGACGGCCGCGGTATGGCAACGGGCGCCTTGGTTAACACACTTTGACACCACGGTTGCTAATTTTTGGCATCATAGTCCCCAGTGGTTTCAACACGCGATGGTCACGTATACGCAGCTTGGCAATCCCCACACCATCACCATAATCACGTTAATTATCGGCCTGGCACTCTGGCTGGGCCATAACCCACGCGGCGCAGTCTTCTTTTGGGTCACCACCTGGCTGATTGCCGGCTACGGTAATTATCTCATCAAACAGGTCATCATGCGGCCACGGCCAACCGCTTGGCGACTTGTCCAAATTGGGGGGTATAGTTACCCCAGCGGGCACTCGACAACAACGACCGTCCTTATCGGTAGTCTGCTCGTGTTGGCATTTGACTACTGGCACCGCAATGCCTTGACTGGCTGGCTCACTGCCCTCGGCATAACGGCCATCTTGTTAATGATGATCAGCCGGGTCATCGTGGGCGTCCACTATCCCAGCGATACAATCGGTGGCCTTTTACTTGGAAGTGTTTTACTATATATAAGTGCGCGTTTTAGTATGCGTTATCGGCACGGACCGCTTCGATTGCGGCCCTAATTCATGAATTCAACAAGGGGGTAACACTCATTCAACTCAGTTCGGCATTAGCTTATAGCCACGCGCTAATGAACCAAGTCGTCAATCCCGGTGACCACGTGATTGACGCGACGGTTGGCAACGGCCATGATACCGTCTACCTCGCCAAGCTGGTCGGGACTACTGGTCACGTCGACGGGTTCGACATTCAATCAGCGGCCATTGAAGCGACGACAACTGCCTTAGATAAAGCAGCGCTCACCCATCAAGTCACTCTGTGGCAAACGGGCCATGAACACATCGCAGATAAGATTGCCGCTGATCAACCTATCAAGTGTGCCGTCTTTAACCTGGGCTATTTACCAGGTGGCGATAAACAAATCATTACGAAACCAACGACAACGTTAACGGCCATAAAAGCCATTCAGGAACGCCTCGTCACCAACGGACTCATTATCCTGCTAGTCTATGCTGGTCATCCCGGTGGTGCGACAGAAGCACAAGCCGTTTTGGATTACGTAACGAATTTAGACCAGCATCAATTCCAAGTCCTACAATATCAGTTTATTAATCAAGTCCATGTGCCGCCATATTTGTTGGCCATTCAGAAACGTTAATTTAACGATAAATTAGCCGAAAAGACCTGTCAGACGATTAGCTTCGTCTGACAGGTCTTTTCAATTAGATACTTAACTTAAAAACCAATGGTACCTTACTTCTCCCACGGATACTTACCGTTCTCATCCTTAGGGGTATTACGCATGATCCGCTTAGTTCCCTCGTCCATCTCGTTACGCCGCTTCTTACGATTATGGTGACGAACAATTAGGACAAGACCACCGATGCCACAGTACACGATCATTCGGGTAAACATCTTAACGGTCCCATAAATGGTCATAATCATTAACATTTTGCGCCCTCCCTTGCCGTCAAATCTACTTAAGCCGTGACCTTAGCAGGCTTAAAGTAATCTAACAATGCTTGCCACTGCTTGAAAACGGCTTCTTCTGAATAACGCTTGGCATTTTCATAGGCCTGAGCACTGTATTGTGCCAGCTGCCCTTGATTCTTCAACAATTCTAAAATCGTTTTGGTCAATTGTTGCACATCGCCGTCTGTCGTTAGGATTCCACTCTTATGATCCTGAATAATATCACTCGGGCCGTACTTCACGTCATTGGCAACCATTGGTAACCCATGGGCTTGAGCTTCTAACAACATCAATGAGAATCCTTCAGCTCGACTTGGCAAAAGTCCTAATTGGGCCCGGTTGTAAACGGCATTGACATCCGTGGTATACCCCTTGAACAATACCACATCTTCCAAGTGCGCTGCAGCAACTTGTGCATGTAGTTGCTTTTCAATATCCCCGTTCGCATAACCCCATAATTCCAACTTGGCATCAGGAAACTGCTTGTGAACTTCAACAAAGGCTTCGATTGAATGATTCTGTTGCTTTTCAGGTGCCAGCCGCGCAACTTGCACGACGAGGTCTTTTTGTCGTTGGTCAAACTTCACCGGCGCGGCTTTTAACGTAGCATTATCAACATAGCCAACCGGAATAGTGAACGCTGGAATATCCTTACCAAAGCGGGCTTCCACGTCCTTAGTTTGTTCCGGTGTCGCAGAAATGACCGCGTCCCAAGCCGCCCAATTATTCAGCGCATTAGCATAATTATTGTTCAAGGTAGAATGCATAATATCCTTAGCATCACTCACATGGTTATTATGTAGATGCAAGACTTTCTTAGCTGGTGTGGTCATATTGAATAAGCCCCAGGCACATTCAACGGTCCGATCACAAATGAAGACATTTTGTTCATCATTCAACTGGTTAAGTTCATCATAGAAGTAACGGGTCAGTTCATTCATCCCATTAAAAGTATGGCTCTGCTCGTTGTAGTTCAAGACGCGCCACGTGATTCGCTCCTGACCAGCGTGATTTAACAAGTGTAACTTCTCCACGTGAATCAATCCATCCGGGCCAAAGTACGCTTCTTGGGCAATCTTACCGTCCCAGTCAAATAATTGTTCAAGACACTTAAAGCCCCGCGTATCCCACCAACTCATCTTGAGCGTACGACCATTAACGTCAAAGTATTGCACATTGCTAACAGCTTCCGTACCGGCCCGAAGGTAAATAATCATGATTAACTTACCACGTTCCATGACTTGAATCTGATTATCCTTCCGGGTTTTGATAGCATCGGCTGGCACTTCAAAGTCGGCCAAATCAAACCTTTGACGCTTGACCGACTGACTACCACAAAAGAAGTCAAAAAGATTAACAAAATCAGCATCGGCAATGTTGGCCCCTTCAAGCACATCGTGCAAATTCATTGCGAATACGCGGGTCACGATTTTAGCGGCCACATGGTGCTTCTTGAATAAAGTCAGTCGGTTGATTTCCGCCTGTTCGATTCCTGATTTTGAAAATTGCATGTTATCGTTTAAGAAATAATACATATGCGCCCTCCTACTTAATACCCAGTAATTGTTGCCAACGGTGCCAAACTTTTAAGTCAGTTTGTGACGTATGAAGCTTCTTAAAGGCGGCTTCGCTGAATGCCGTCAACTTCTTCGTATCCGTCATTAATTCGATGACCCGGTCACGCAGCGCCAATTGATTGCCAGGATCAACGATGAAACCGTCATGACCGTCATCAATCCAATCTTTAGGCCCATAATTAAAGCGATAACTAATCACTGGAATTCCGTGACTCATGGCTTCCGGCATACTCATTGGACCACCATCAACAATATCGGTATTGAGCAACAGCTGATAATCATCATAACGTGTTTCTAAATCAGGATGATAATCTAATAAATGCACATTATTCGTCAATTTTAATTCTTCAACCAGCTTATTCAGCGTCTTAAGATACTCTGGATCGCCGTAGCCGTAAAAGTCACACTGAATTTCTTTGACCTGTTGCTTAACTAACGCAATGGTCCGAATTAACTGATCCAGTTGCCGATCCGGCGCCAGCCGCCCAACGTATAGCAATTGCTTGGGGCGGGCCGTGATTGGCTGTAGTTTACTCTGCGCCAACGGACTCGTAGTTACAGTTGGTAACACTGTCACCTTAGCTTTAGGGAACCGCGTCCGCAGATGCTGAGCCTGACTTTCAGTAGCTGTAATGAAACCATCAAAGTGTTGCAGATTATCGAAGGCCGGTGTTAAGAACCCGTCCAACGGGGAATGAATTGGGTCATTAATATCCTTCGCCTGATAAATTGGAACCGTCACATACTTGTGAGAATCATCCTGAAGTTCCAACAACGGCTTCACACTGGTACCTGGGCGATCACTAATAAAGGTCGTCGTTTGCTTGTCCAAATGACTGAGTTCGGCCAAGAAGAAACGAAATAAATGGTTCGCGTCCTGGAAGAAGCGCTCTGCTTGATCACGATAATTCTTTAAAATCAAACGTGACGCTAGCGGATTACCGTTAGTGTCAGGTACATAGTACTGCTCAATAACGGTCTCGCCTTGTAGATTATAAAACCGTTCCAAAACCAGTTTACCGTTCTGACCAAAATATTGTGTACTGGACTTGAAGCCTCGCCAATCCCACAGGTCAGTTGAAGATAAGTTACCTTGATTGTCGAAGAATTCTTGGTAAAAGACGCGCCCAATCGTTCCAGGAATAAAGCCGACGTTGCTAACGTGTTCATCACCATTAAAAATTTTGCTAAAGTTGGCACCCACTTCTACCGCATATTCAACTGGCAGATGCATGTCATCAGTATGCAGAACTTTAGTTGGCACATCCGTGGTTTGTTGAAAGTAATCAAACATATTCAGCACTTGCTGGTTTGCTAACTGAAAAGTTCCCATGGTCTGATGTAGCAAACGGTCATACATCTTAGTCACAATCTGGGCTGGCGCTTTATAGTGGTTAAATAATTTCACCCGGTTGATTGCCGCGTGCTCAACACTCGAATTCTTGCCTAAAATATATTCATTAATGAAGTAAAACATACAGTCACCCTTTCTGTTACCTAGTATTATGCTTGTCGATATGTGTAGTTATAATAGTTGATCAACCCAGATAAGAAGTGTTCACAATCGTCAATCCGTGTCCGGAAATTGTCATGACGTGCATAGAACCCACCAATGAACTTCTGTGGATTATAGAGATACATTGCAATCTCAGGTAGAAAACACCCAGTAGTAATCTCATACAACGCACGATACCGCAATACCTGCCGTAAACGAACCAAGTCATAAGGTGCTATCAAGTCTTCATTACCTGAACGTTTAATCATATCGGTCATTTTGACGGCCGCATCAACTAACTCAAGTAATGTTGGATACGTGGTATCACGCTCTTCAATGAATTTTAGATGACTGAATACATTTTTCAAACCCAGTTTCATATAATCACGATTGTCTGGGAATACCAGTAATGCTTCATTGATTGCATAAGAAATCCAGTGATCATGGTATTTACCGTAGTCATTAGCCACCATGTAATCCAAGATTTGCTTCACCAGATCCATCACATTCTTATCATGTGTTAACTCATATAGTCGGGAAAGCGCAAATGCGACTTCTCCTTCATAATAGATAATTCGATAAGCTGCTTTGACCGTTAAATCTGGATTTAGGACATGAATTAACTTACCAGACGGTTCTTGGAAGAAATGGACGCCTTTAAAAGCTTTCATTAAAACTGGCACGAAAGTATCATCCTTGGTAACGTCTTGATATTTACTCAATGCAAGTATTAACAAGGCCTGTCCACCCAACTTTAGCTCGCCATTATCATCGACGAAGATTGCGCCCTCTTTTTCAATCGTGGCGTTTTTTAAGCCCCACTGAATCGCTAACTTAACTTTTGCAAAATCTTCAGTACGCTTTGTGAATGGAATGGCTTCCAGCAAGGCATATAAGGACGAAAAATGCCGCACAACATTGTAATTGCTAAGAACTCTTTGACGAGCCGGAAAATAACCGTAGACAAATTTTCCATTGCCTTTTAACTGATTAATTAGGAAAGTTTCACCATGTTCAATAGCTGATTGCAGCTCGCTCTGCTCGTCAGTCACCACCCGAACGCCCTTACCACAATCCTCTTGCTCAGATAGATTCCAGATTTTCTGCCCGTCAGTAAATACACCAGCGGTTGTAAAGACCCAAACATTTTCTGTCTTTCGAATATCGACTGGTAGCGCTCCTTCACGCTTGTTAAGATACGGCTCTACTCGATCATAGTCGACCCAAGAACCCGAACGATTCTTACCAATTCGATGCGCTTTGCTAGGACGGAAAAATGCTTGTCCATTACTTTCCATCTCCAATAAGGCTGTCTTGAAATCTGCATCAAAACTAATACCGTATCGCCAATAGTTCATCCGAAAAGTAGCTGCCAATCGCTTTTCAAAAGTTTCTCTTGGTAACTTCTGTGTTGATTGAACTGCTTCTAATCGAACCCAACTCGCTTGAGGGGTTTTGGCTAATTGTTGTGCAACTGCTATCCAAGCTTGCTTGAAAGAATCGCAACGATAGAATCGCACTTGGGCCCGATGTCGATGATCCGATACCGAAAGTGCCAAGGTTACGGTACTTGTACCGTAATCTTTCAAATTTCCAGTTGCAATCAGTGCTTGCTTAAGCTTGGTGACAGTAGATTTTTGCATCTTAGTCTTACCTCTTTCAATTTTCTTTTATGTACGCCAAAACGGGCTTCACGCCCGTTTTGGTTAATAGTCTTATTTTACAACGTATATCGTTAGCAGTACTAACAAATCAGCTTTAAATTTTAACTATTTTTGATTCTCGTCATCTTCATCATCATCTTTACGACGACGACCGAACAAGAAGAACCACCAGCCGAGTCCAGCAGCTGCAGCCGCGGTCAACAAGCCACCGAAAATCGTTCCGGCATTATTACTTGTATCAGATGCAGTCTTACCATTCTCGTCAGTATTACTTGAGCCAACCTTATCATCAGCACTATCAGTATCAGCTGACTTCTTATCCTTATCAGAATCATTACTACTCTTCGAATCTGAATCAGTCTGATCAGAAGTTGCATCAACGTCTTGAGCGCTAGCAGCGGCATAAACCACTGATGTAGCAGCAGTTGCTGACGTTGTTGCAGCACCGTCACTGGATGGTGTCGTAACCGCCAACGTTGCGGCTGTGGCCGAGACGCCACTTGTTGCTGCAGCACTCAAGCTAGTCGTACTTGTCGAAGCAGCACCGTTGCTAGAAGCAGTCGATGAAGTTGTCGTACCAGTGCCAGTACCTGAGTTATTTCCAGTAGAGCCCGTCGTATTGCCCGAACCTGATCCAGTATTTGAACTGGAACTTCCATCTGAGCCAGAATTACTACCATTGCCAGAATTGGTTCCATCATTTGAATCTGAATCTGTGATTGTATCGGAGTCACTGTCGCTATTCGAATCACTGTCAGAGTCTGAGTCGTTGTCGGAACCTGAGTCGCTGTCTGAGTCAGCGTCACTGTCCGAATCGGAATCACTGTCGGAATCCGAATCACTATCCGAGTCGGAATCACTATCTGAGTCCGAGTCACTGTCGGAATCCGAATCACTATCCGAGTCGGAATCACTGTCGGAATCCGAGTCGCTGTCGGAATCCGAATCGCTATCCGAATCCGAATCACTGTCAGAATCGGAGTCGCTGTCGGAATCCGAATCACTATCCGAGTCCGAATCACTGTCCGAGTCCGAATCGCTGTCAGAATCGGAATCGCTGTCTGAGTCCGAATCACTATCAGAATCCGAGTCACTGTCGCTATCCGAATCACTGTCCGAGTCCGAATCGCTGTCCGAGTCCGAATCGCTGTCCGAGTCCGAATCACTGTCCGAGTCCGAATCGCTGTCAGAATCGGAATCGCTGTCTGAGTCCGAATCACTATCAGAATCCGAGTCACTGTCGCTATCCGAATCACTGTCCGAGTCCGAATCGCTGTCCGAGTCCGAATCGGAGTCACTGTCGCTATCCGAATCACTGTCTGAGTCTGAGTCGCTGTCCGAGTCCGAATCCGAGTCACTATCGGAGTCAGAATCGCTATCCGAATCGGAATCACTATCCGAATCGGAATCGCTGTCAGAATCGGAGTCACTATCGGAATCCGAGTCACTGTCGCTATCCGAATCACTGTCTGAGTCTGAGTCGCTGTCCGAGTCCGAATCACTGTCCCAGTCCGAATCACTATCCGAGTCGGAATCGCTATCGGAATCCGAGTCCCTGTCTCAGTCCGAATCACAGTCCCAGTCCGAATCACTATCCGAGTCGGAATCGCTATCGGAATCCGAGTCCCTGTCTCAGTCCGAATCACAGTCCGAGTCCGAATCACTATCAGAGTCGGAATCGCTATCGGAATCCGAGTCGCTGTCTGAGTCCGAATCACTGTCCGAGTCCGAATCACTATCAGAATCCGAGTCACTGTCGCTATCCGAATCACTGTCCGAGTCCGAATCGGAGTCACTGTCGCTATCCGAATCACTGTCTGAGTCTGAGTCGCTGTCCGAGTCGGAATCTGAATCACTGTCGGAATCCGAGTCACTATCGGAGTCTGAATCGCTATCCGAGTCTGAATCACTGTCCGAATCGGAATCACTATCCGAATCGGAATCACTGTCTGAGTCGGAATCGCTGTCCGAATCGGAGTCACTATCGGAATCCGAGTCACTGTCGCTATCCGAATCACTGTCTGAGTCTGAGTCGCTGTCCGAGTCCGAATC
>NZ_JBMNVY010000010.1:0-21300 GCF_049745435.1 Lactiplantibacillus sp. YT640 | reverse complement strand
GAGTCACTGTCGCTATCCGAATCACTGTCTGAGTCTGAGTCGCTGTCCGAGTCCGAATCACTATCAGAGTCGGAATCGCTATCGGAATCCGAGTCGCTGTCTGAGTCCGAATCACTGTCCGAGTCCGAATCGCTGTCCGAGTCCGAATCACTGTCGGAATCGGAATCGCTGTCCGAATCGGAATCACTATCGGAGTCAGAATCGCTATCTGAGTCCGAGTCACTGTCGGAATCCGAATCGCTGTCCGAGTCTGAGTCACTGTCGGAATCCGAATCACTATCCGAGTCCGAATCACTGTCGGAATCCGAGTCGCTGTCGGAATCCGAATCGCTATCCGAATCCGAATCACTGTCAGAATCGGAGTCGCTGTCGGAATCCGAATCACTATCCGAGTCCGAATCACTGTCCCAGTCCGAATCGCTGTCCGAGTCCGACTCGCTGTCCGAGTCCGAATCACTATCCGAGTCGGAATCGCTATCGGAATCCGAGTCGCTGTCTGAGTCCGAATCCCTGTCCGACTCCGAATCCCTGTCCGAGTCCGAATCACTGTCCGAGTCCGAATCGCTGTCCGAGTCCGAATCGCTGTCCGAGTCCGAATCACTGTCCGAGTCCGAATCGCTGTCTGAGTCGGAATCACTATCCGAATCTGAGTCACTATCGGAGTCAGAATCGCTATCCGAGTCGGAATCACTGTCAGAATCGGAATCACTGTCAGAGTCGGAATCACTATCCGAGTCCGAGTCACTGTCGGAATCGGAATCGCTATCCGAATCCGAATCACTGTCAGAATCTGAGTCGCTGTCGGAATCAGAATCACTATCCGAGTCCGAATCACTGTCGCTATCTGAATCGCTGTCGGAGTCTGAGTCGCTGTCGCTATCCGAATCACTGTCAGAATCGGAATCACTATCAGAGTCGGAATCGCTGTCGGAATCGGAATCACTGTCTGAGTCGGAATCACTATCGGAATCCGAATCGCTGTCGCTATCCGAATCACTGTCTGAGTCAGAATCACTATCAGAGTCTGAGTCGCTGTCAGAATCGGAATCGCTGTCGCTATCTGAGTCACTGTCCGAGTCTGAGTCGCTGTCGCTATCCGAATCACTGTCCGAGTCTGAATCGCTGTCGGAATCTGAGTCACTATCTGAGTCTGAATCGCTGTCGGAGTCAGAATCACTGTCAGAATCGGAATCACTATCAGAGTCTGAGTCACTGTCGCTATCCGAATCACTGTCCGAATCGGAATCACTGTCGGAGTCAGAATCACTGTCAGTATCTGAGTCACTGTCGCTATCGGAATCAGAATCACTGTCGGAGTCAGAATCGCTGTCGGAGTCGGAATCACTGTCAGAATCCGAGTCACTGTCGGAGTCCGAATCACTGTCGGAGTCACTGTCGGAATCCGAATCACTATCGGAATCGGAGTCGCTATCGGAGTCGGAATCACTGTCAGAATCAGAATCGCTGTCAGAATCTGAGTCGCTGTCGGAGTCTGAGTCACTGTCGGAGTCTGAATCACTGTCAGAATCCGAGTCACTATCAGAGTCGGAATCACTGTCAGAATCCGAGTCGCTGTCCGAGTCTGAATCACTGTCTGAGTCGGAATCACTGTCGCTATCTGAATCGCTGTCCGAGTCGGAGTCACTGTCGCTATCGGAGTCAGAATCACTGTCCGAGTCGCTGTCCGAGTCCGAGTCGCTATCGGAATCAGAATCACTGTCTGAGTCTGAATCGCTGTCGGAATCTGAATCACTATCCGAGTCCGAATCACTATCGGAATCTGAGTCGCTGTCGCTATCCGAATCACTGTCTGAGTCAGAATCACTGTCTGAATCCGAGTCACTGTCAGAATCGGAATCACTGTCCGAGTCTGAATCACTATCGGAATCTGAATCACTATCCGAGTCCGAATCACTATCGGAATCTGAGTCGCTGTCCGAGTCTGAGTCACTGTCACTATCAGAATCAGAATCACTGTCTGAGTCGGAATCACTGTCTGAATCTGAGTCGCTGTCCGAATCGGAATCACTGTCTGAATCCGAATCACTATCCGAATCCGAGTCACTGTCTGAGTCGGAATCACTGTCAGAATCCGAGTCGCTGTCCGAGTCTGAATCGCTATCGGAGTCTGAGTCACTGTCCGAGTCTGAGTCGCTGTCGGAATCTGAGTCACTGTCGCTATCCGAATCACTGTCTGAGTCGGAATCACTGTCGGAATCTGAGTCACTGTCGCTATCCGAATCACTGTCGGAGTCCGAGTCACTGTCAGAATCGGAATCACTATCGGATTCCGAGTCGCTGTCGGAATCGGAATCACTATCGGAGTCCGAATCACTGTCGGAATCGGAATCGTTGTCCGAGTCTGAATCACTATCCGAGTCGCTGTCCGAGTCTGAATCACTATCCGAATCCGAATCGCTGTCCGAATCGGAATCACTATCGGAGTCGGAATCACTGTCGGAATCTGAGTCGCTATCAGAGTCGGAATCACTGTCAGAATCGGAGTCGCTATCCGAATCCGAATCACTATCGGAATCGGAATCGCTGTCCGAGTCAGAATCGCTGTCCGAATCCGAATCACTATCCGAGTCGGAATCACTGTCAGAATCGGAGTCACTGTCGCTATCTGAATCACTGTCTGAGTCGGAGTCACTGTCGCTATCTGAATCACTGTCTGAGTCGGAGTCACTATCCGAATCCGAGTCGCTGTCCGAGTCCGAATCGCTGTCTGAGTCAGAATCGCTGTCTGAGTCGGAATCACTATCCGAGTCGGAGTCACTGTCTGAATCCGAATCACTATCCGAATCCGAGTCACTGTCTGAGTCGGAATCACTATCCGAATCCGAGTCGCTGTCCGAGTCGGAATCACTGTCAGAATCGGAGTCACTATCGGAGTCGGAATCGCTGTCTGAGTCGGAATCACTGTCGCTATCTGAATCGCTGTCCGAGTCCGAGTCACTGTCAGAATCGGAGTCGGAATCACTGTCGGAGTCGGAGTCACTGTCCGAGTCCGAGTCGCTGTCCGAGTCCGAGTCGCTATCGGAATCCGAATCACTGTCTGAGTCGGAATCGCTGTCGCTATCCGAATCACTGTCGCCGTCAGAATCACTATCCGAGTCATCTTCACTAACATTAGCAGCTAAATCAGCATAGTAGCCTGCATCATCAGCGGCACTTGAAGCTTTCTTTTTAGCTTCAGATGCTTCGGACGCTTTCTTTTTAGCTTCCTCTGCATAACTGGAAGCAGCCGAGTTTTCGCCGGCAGCTTCCGCAGAATCTGCATTTGATTGGGCGGCTGCCGCATTAGAAGCTGCAGTTGAAGCAGCTGTTGCAGCTGACTGTGCATCAGAAGCTGCTGCCGTTGCTTGTTCTGCGTAGGAGCTTGCTTCTGAGTTTTTACTTGCATATTCGCCCGCAATGTTCGCATAAGAACTAGCAACTGAACCATATTCCGTCGCTTGATTTGCGTAGTTAGCTGCTTCGCTAGCTGCAGAATCTGCCGCTTCAGTTGAAACAGCATTAACAGTCAAGTAAGCCCGGCCTAAAGTTACAGTTGTCGTGGTAGTAGTCCCGTTAGTCGTATTGGATCCAGTAATAACTAGGTAGTAATAACCGGATTGCCCTACTGTCAGATCCGACAGATTAAGTGTCGTACCAGTCTGACCACTCAGCGCTGTTCCAGTACCGTCCGCTGTTGAAGAATAATACCATTGATAAGTAATATTAGTCCCAGTACCCGTAGTCGAGCCATCTGGAACCCACGTCAAATCACTTCCTGCATCAGCAGTTGTATCCTCAAGGCCACTACCAATTGTAATTGTCTTTGAAGATGAATAGCTAGTTCCGTCAGCATTTGTAATTGTTGCTGTGATTGTCACCGTTCCATTAGACACAACGGTCAAAAGGCCAGAATCATCAATTGTCGCAATGCTTGAATCACTTGTCGTCCAGGTAATCGTTCCAGTAGCATTCTCAGGGTTAGTCGTTGATGTAAACTGGCTAGTAACCTTATCGTTTGAGCCACTTGAACTGTTCGTTGGATTAATGACGTAATCATCACCAGCTATGGAAATGTTTGTTGCTGGAATATTGCTACTATAAACATCGACTTCAGCTAAATTACTTGCAAATGTATAAACTGTAACCCAGTTTAACAAGTCCCAAGAAAACCCTTGTACGGCTTGGAACAGCAATGATCCAGTATAGCCCGCTTTGATAGTAACTGTTAATGAACTACTAGTTGACAGTAAACCAGCACTGTCAACCGGATTATATGATTCAATATAAGCGCCAGCCTTATCTAAGGTCATCCAGGTGCCGTTAACTTGAACATACCAAGTTGTTTTTGATGATAGTGCAACCCCACCTAGTCCTAATGCTGACGAAGCTGACAAGGTAAAGGTCCCACCAGAAACGGTCGACGTCACTGCTGCGGGTTGAGAAGTCATCCCACCAGAAATAACAATCCCTAGAATTGTCGTTGCATTACCCGTATTAGTGCTTTTATATGAATTCGTATTGTTTGAATAATTCGTCGCGTTACTAGCCGCCGTACTACCTAAAGCCGCATTGGATGTAGACAATGCCGCATATGAGGTTGCTTCACTGGCTGCCGCTGAGGCATTAGTCACATATGAGCTGGCCATAGCATAATCGCCCGCAGCTACTGCCGATGAAGCCTGGCTTGTATACTGAGCTGCCATTTCCGCAGCTGAAGTTGCGGCCGCCGCTGCACCCAGAGTTGTCACGGCATAATTATTAGTTTGTGCAACGTATGAGCTACCCAACGTAGTGTTTGACGCATACTTTGCACTTAATGAACTCGCGACACTGATTGCATTCCCGGCTGCCGATTCAGCTGCTGACGCTGCGCTAGAAGCGGCTGTTGCAATCGAATTATAATAACTGGATTGTGCTTGCACAACCGTTTGGGTAATCGCACTCGCCGCACTCGAAGCAGCATTCAATTGATCCGTTGCGTAGGTCAAACGCAAAGCCGCGTAACTTTGTTGCAAGGCAGCCGAATTATAATTCCCGTCCGCTGCATATGAAGCGGCGAGACTTGCCGCTTCACTAGCTGCCGCAGCGTATGAACTAGCCGCTACAGCTGCAGAACTTGCCGCTGCATTATAACTGCTAGTTGCAGTGGTATTAAATGAAGACCCAGCAACGTTATATGCATTAGCAGCGTTGGCCGCATAGGATGCAGCTAGCGAGGCCTGGTCACCGGCCACATTTGCCGATGACGCAGCCATACTAGCATAACTTGATGCTAAATAATCAGCAGCGGTATCACCGCCATCTTCATTAACCGCATTTTTCAAAGCAGTATCGAGACTAGCTGCTGCCTCAGATGCCGCACTACTTGCAGAACTAGCATATTCAGTTGCAACACTCGCATAACTCGATGCCATTCCTGCCCAGATATTAGCACTGGTATACGCCCCTTCGGCTTCATAAGAAGCGGCCGAATTACTGGCCATAGTTGCAATACTTGCTGCCTCCGAAGCCACACTCGCATATGAGCTAGCTGCGTTGTATGAAGAATTAGCCTGTGATGTGTAGTAGCTAGCTAATGAGCCCGTCAAGTTAGCTGAAGAACTGGCCAAACTGATCGCACTACTTGCAGCGGCAGCTTGAGAGGTTGCCACTGAGGCTGCGCTGTTGGCTTGGCTGGCATAACTGCTGGCAATTTCAGTGTAGGTCCCTTCTGGATTGGTAACAACAATGGTAATCACATTACCAGCTGCTTCAAAATTTGAAGTCAAGATTAATGCTGTAACCCGCTTACCACTAACGACTGCTTGATAATAATACGTCCCTGAAGTAGTTGCAGTTGTTGTATACGTTACCGATGTTGCACCACTAATGGTCGTCCAAGTTGCTCCATCCGTTGAGACATACCAAACATAAGTTGGTGTACCACTTACTGAATATCCTGAATCCAAACCCACCTTGTTGGTAATTGTCACAGTATCTCCAGTCGAGACACTTTGCGTTGCCGTACTCGTCGTTAAAGTCGCATTGGAACTAACGGTTTGTTCATTGGCGACATTCGTCGAAAACTTAGCAGCTAAAGTCGCGTTAGACTCAGCAGTTGCAGCGTAACTAGCAGCCAATGAAGATGCCGATTGGGCCACCCGAGCGTATGAGTCCGCGGTGGCAGGATCACTAGCACTGACAGCAGATTTTGCAGCCGTACTGGCGACGGCGTAGGCTGACGAAGCAGAGCTAGCGGCCGTTGCAGCACTTGAAGCATAAGCTGACGCTTGAGTGCCAGTTTGCGTTGCCGCCACACTGGCCGCACTTGAAGCCGTACTCTTTGACGTATTCGCCACGTTTGCACTTGAAGAAGCCGCACTCGCCAAATCACTAATTGCAGTACTATTGGCAAAAATGGCTGCCGAACTAGCGGTGCTAGTAGCTGTGCTCCCGGCGGCGTATTGACTAAGCGCCTCCGTTGCGGCGGAGGAAGTAACTGCATAGGCAGTACTAGTGGCTTCATAGTCATTATTTGCCGCATTACTACTTACAGCGGCATATGCTGAAGATGCTGCCATCGCAACGGTCGTTGCGTTAACCGCGGCCGTTGAAGCCGCAGCTGCCGTGCTAGAAGCAACGGTGTAAGCTGAGGTAACGGCCGTATTATTTTTGTCGTATTGCATGGCTAAGTATGCACTGTTGGCTGTTTCAGCTGCCGAGCTGGCTGCTACCGTGGCTGCAGATGCCGCACTAGATGCGGCGGAATAATTGCTACTTGCTAAATTAATTAAGCCTTGGGTAGCAGCACTGCTGGCCGTTGAGGTGGCCGTTGAAGCCAGGGCTGCGTATGAACTGGCCGCACTCGCTGCACTATATGCTAAAGAGTTTGCACCAGAGTATGCGATTGCATTATCAACATTGGACCCCACACCATTTGTCAATGCGTCTAAGTACATGTTTGCAATACTATTGTAGTGCCGTGACAAATCAGCCGCGTTAAGCGCTTCTTGATAGGCACTTTGGGCCGCACTCACTGCTGCTTGCGTCGTTAGGTTATTGACCAAACTAGCATAGCTGCTGGCAAGTGTGGCGTATGAACCAGCTAATGAAGCTGATGATGAAGCCGCCTTAGCTGCGGTACTATCGGTATGTGAGCTGGCAGCCGATACCGACGAGTAAGCTGCAATGGCTGCCGTTGAAGCCGCCGTACTTGCAGACTTAGTCGTGCTGGCAACACTGCTTGCTGTCGAGACAGTACTTGCCGCTACGCTAGCACTGCTTGACAAACTCGTCGTACTTGAGCTAGCTGCGGAAGAACTGCTGCTATCAGTTAAACTCGATGAAGTAGCGCTTGACGAGCTCGAACTACTACTTGAACTTGCGCTGGATGCGCTCGAACTAGCCGTTGAAACACTGCTACTACTAGTACTTGATGTACTTGTCGCATTAGTCGTACTTGTTTCGCTCGCAGAACTTGCGTCTGAAGCACTGTCATCGCTGCTTGAACTATCCGATGAGGATTCGGAATTACTGTTCGAGGCAGTTTCACTCGAAGAAGATGCCGTAGACGAGTCACTGGTAGTACTAGTTGACGTACTACTTGCCGTTGCAGCAGCTAGTGCCGCCGCACTCGCTGCTGCAGAAGACGTATCCGCCCCCGAGCTGGCACTACTAGTGGCACTACTTGCCGTATCGCTACTAGTATCCGCCGAAACCGTATCTGCATGAGATACTAACTGAGGTGCAGCAGTCAATACAAATGATGCCATCGCCGTAAATACCCAAGTACGGCCGACTTTAAACATCTTGTAGTGAACTTGCGGATCTCCCCTAAAAGATTTATGTCTCAGAAATTTCATGGTTTTGCCTTCCTTCTCTAACCTAATCAAACCCGTTTATATATGATACAAAAAACACATATATAGCATCATTGGTATACACCGTCAATCGTTAGGCTATGCACTCATAATACTATGATTATGTTTTGTTGGCAATAGTTGATACCGTCAATCTTGTTACACGTTTTCCATTAATTTTCCTAAAATAGTTACCAAATAAATAATATTAATGAAAACGAGTGTAATAGGCCTCATAAAGCCCATTACACTCATCTAACAACTTAAAATTTATTTATAACACTTATGGAAATTTTATTGAAAATTTTTCAGATTTTTTTTACGTCAATATCAAATAAACGACAAATTATGAGTCGCTTTGACAATTAATTTGTTGATACTAAGCCGACTAATCCTGATTTTGGTTTAAATCAGCCGCGTGTTGTGCTGCCGTTTTTTGTGGTCCGCGATCCAAACTATTCACAATAAAGGCTAGAATAACCAAACCAAGGCCAATCAGGTAGACCCAATGTAAGCCCGTATATAAGATACGATGAAGTGTCGGCAACAAATGAGACGGTAATTGCGTTGCTGTCTGTGGATTGATCAACTTGTTCATCATCGCCATGTTCGTTCCTGCATGGTGCTGAATACCTTGGTTCATCCCAACGTTCAACGCAATTCCAAAGATTGAAATCATCAACGTTTGACCAATCGTTCGACTCAACGTATTGAAGGACGTTGCGACGCCCACGTTCTCAGCTGGCACAAGGTGTTGCGACGTGACGGTCGTTGCTGTAATTGTAATTCCGAAGCCCACGCCACCAATCGCTGTGATCAGGAAGAACCATGGGAAAGCAGTATTAACTGGCAACCACGCTAAGCAAATGCTTGTCACGAGGATGAAAGCCAAACTCAGATACAAAATCCGTCGCGGCGCCCACTTTGCCAATAACCGACCCGTCACGAATGACCCGACGATCCACATTAACGAGCTCGGTGTCACTGCGAATCCCGCCAAAGAAGCCGGTACACCCAGTATCCCCTGAGTCCAAGTTGGAATATAAACTTCAACGGCCATTAGGAAACCACTGACTAAGGCCGCCACGGCATTCTGAATAATAAACGTGTGGTTTTTGAATAAATCCATCGAAATCACTGGTTCATCCGTGCGACTTTCACGACGAATAAATAGCCACAAACTGAGCGCACTAATGATCCAAGCAGTCCCAACGGCCACCCAACTGATAGTGGCGTTTCCCAATAGTTGGAAGCTTAGCATCAAGCACAGCAAGAAGAGCATCAGCCAAAAGCTACCCAAGTAGTCGATTTTCACGTTATTGTGACGTTTGGGTTCTCGTAAATAAAATTGAAATAGGAAAAGGGTGATCAACCCAACTGGCACATTAATGAAGAAAATCCAATGCCAGCTGAGCTTATCAACAATTAGTCCACCAATCAGCGGTGCCAGCACTGACGCAATGCCCCACGCTGAACTATTGAAGCCTAGCACTTTGGCCCGGCGTTCGAATGAATAAATATCTGCGATAATTGTCATTGAGACTGGCATTAGCGCCCCGGCGCCGATTCCCTGAATGGCCCGCCAAAAAATTAGCACCGGCATCGAATTAGACAAACCGCTCATCATAGACCCGATAATAAAAATAATTAGTCCGGCTTGCATCACTGGTTTTCGGCCGACCAAGTCAGTCAGCTTTCCATAAATTGGCGTCATCATCGCATTAGTCAATAAATAAATTGAGAAAACCCAATTCATCAATGAAACCCCGTGTAAATCACCAACAATCGTTGGCAAGGCGGTCGACACGATTGTCCCTTCAATCGCACTCATAAACGTCGCGACGTAAATGGCAACCGTAACCGCCATTACGTTAGTTTTACGCTGTTGCATCTTAGTAATTCTCCTTCTCTATCAATCATTTTAAAACCCCGTGCATCTAAAATAGCCCGCAAAAAAAGCGACCTTGAAAAAAGGTCGCTTTTAGCGTCGAGTACCTACAGACCGTAACGAATCAACGTTACCGCATTATTTAAATGCTGCTTTTAAAGCATCCACTTTATCAGTATGTTCCCATGGCAAATCAATATCGGTCCGACCAAAGTGGCCGTATGCCGCAGTTTGCCGATAAATTGGCCGTTGCAAATCGAGCATTTTGATAATCCCAGCTGGACGTAAATCAAAGTTTTCGCGAATGGCGTTAATCAACGCTTCATCACTAACCTTCCCGGTCCCGGCAGTATCCACTGCAATCGAAACTGGTTCGGCAACCCCGATGGCATATGCCAATTGCACTTCGACCTGATCAGCTAAACCGGCAGCCACAACGTTTTTGGCAATGTAACGAGCAGCGTAACTTGCAGAACGATCAACCTTGGTCGCGTCCTTACCAGAAAAGGCACCACCACCATGATGGGCAAAACCACCGTACGTATCCACGATGACTTTCCGACCAGTCAAACCGGCATCCCCTTGAGGACCACCAATAACAAAACGACCAGTTGGGTTCACAAGATACTTAGTTTGGTCATCTAATAAATCAGCTGGTAACACAGCCTTGATGACTTGATCAATGACCGTTTGCCGGATCGTGTCCAAATCAACATCAGGATCATGCTGAGTAGACAAGACCACCGTGTCGATTCGCTTAGGTTGGTTGTCTTCGTCATATTCGACCGTGACTTGGGCCTTAGCATCTGGACGTAACCACTTAATGGTACCATCCTTACGTAGCGCTGCAATTTTACGCATCAACCGATGGCTCAATGCGATTGGCAGTGGCATTAATTCAGGGGTTTCGTTGATGGCATAACCAAACATCATCCCTTGATCACCAGCACCGATTTGATCTAATGGGTCAGCATCGCCAGAACGCGTCTCCAAGGAATCATCGACCCCTTGCGCGATATCTGGTGATTGTTCATCCAATGAGACAAGGACGGCACAATTGTCACCGTCAAAGCCGTATTGACCATCAACATAGCCAATCGACTTGATCGTGTCACGCACGACCTTTTGAATATCAACGTAGGCCTTGGTCGAAACTTCACCGAAGACCAGCACTAATCCAGTCGTCACTGAAGTTTCAACAGCGACCCGTGCTTGTGGATCCTGGGCTAACATTGCGTCCAAGATAGCGTCACTGATTTGGTCAGCAATCTTATCAGGATGACCTTCAGAGACAGATTCAGATGTAAATAAGTGTCTTTCACTCACAATAAATTCCCCCTTGATAATTTCGGTTACAAGGCATCTAAGCATCACTTATTCTTCATTGAACAAGCTAAACTTATCCTTTCGGGAACGGCTCATAACTATATAAGGTTATCACAATCACCATTTTTTTTAAAGATTTCTGTCAAATTATTGACGGGAACTGCCCCGACCGGTACGATTAACTCATTATCCTAATTAGAGAGTGTTGACAATATGATTCGAATCGGAAAATTACATATTAAACGCGATTACATCGCCTTGGCGATCTTTACCATCGTTCAAAGCATCATTAGTTGGTGGGCCGCCCTCGATTACGGGCGCTCATTTCAAACGGCCTCATTTTCAGCCGCGCAGTTACCACTGATTGGCTACACCTTAGCCGTGGCCGCCGCGGTCTTCATTATCTTAGATCGGCGGATTGCTCCCCAGTGGAGCCTCATTGCAATTGGAATTACCGTGGCCTTTGCATTTACCAACATTATTGCCAAGGAATCCGAACTACTGTACCTGCTATTAACGTGCAGTGCGTGGTTGCTCGTGATGGCTGTTCCACGCTTCGGTATGCAAAACTACTTTGGTCTAGTCGTTTTCGGCGTCATCATGACGTTCACGATCCCAGTGGCCGTCTTCGATTTACAAAATAACTATTTATCAACTACTTTTCTCTGGAAACTGGCCCCCATGCTGGCTAGTTATGTCTTCCTATACGTTCCGAGCTTCAGCCGTCAGCGCCAAATCAATCAACTGATTTCGGCCATCACTGGCCTGCTACTTGTTATCACCATCTTCCTGCAGCCGCTGACCTGGCAAACGATCGTTGCAATTCTCATCACGATTGCTGTCTGGTTCAGTCAACAGTCCTTTGGCCGTACTCGGTTACATCTCATGATCAACGTAGCCGTTCAGTTGGCACTGATTTTATTACTTTATTAATATCTAGATAACAACAAGGCGTCTACCTAGTCTCTTAAACTCGGTAGACGCCTTGTTTGCCCCTATCACCGGTTCTTAAAGTGCTGCTATTAACTGGCGCCACTTTTCAATAATCGTCTGCTTGCTGTAACGAGTTGCTGAATTGTAGGCATTCGTAATCAGTTGTGCTTGTCGTTCAGGGTGCTGTAAATACTGACGAACTTTCATTGTCAACTCATCAACATCATTGGGTGTCACTAAGTACCCGTTAACGCCATCTTCGATAATATCTTCCGGCCCGTACGCAATTCGATAGCCAATAACCGGCACGCCATAGCTTTCAGCTTCCATTGTGGCTAGCGAAAAGCCCTCTTCCACACTCGTCATTAAGGCGAGGCTTGCCCGCTGGTACTCTTCTGCCAGATTGGGCAAGAAACCCCGAATAACGATATTTTTTTCTAGATGATTGGCCTGAATAAATTGACGCATTTGCATTTCAATCTTTTGCCCATGCCCAAACAACTGCAAAGTCAGGTCGGGAAATTCACCAACTAACCGACGAACCACTTCCAGTTGATGTGGTAATTGCTTTTCTAGCGAATAGCGCGCCACACTAATAATCCGGTGCGGGTCACGACCATCAATTTTAACCGGATGAACCGTTGTATAGCCGACTGGAATCACGACAACTGGTGGTAAATTATCATAGCGTGCCAATAAATCACGCTTTTGATGCTCGGTCGACACAATAATTCGGTGAAATTGGTCTGGATGGGCTAGGGACATACCGATAGACCGATTTCAAATGCCCACTTACCACGTCCTCACCAATCCGTAGATGCGTGCTATGTAAGACTGAACACACGCGAATTGCGGGGCGCGTATGACCTAAGGCCGCCGCCGTTTGTCGGTTACGATCACAGAAATAGACGTCATCAGAAGTGGCCAACTCATTGAAGAAGAATGTCTGAAAAGCCTGTTCGGTATTGAAGAAAAAGTCTCTTTGTTGATAGTTCTTCAACGTAATCAGTCGTAGTTTTGGCTCTGGCCCGGTAATGTCATACTGTTTGATAATTTTGACTTGCCCTTGTAAATCATAATACACTTCTGTGTGCACTTCCTGATGTTTCACTAAAAAGCTTGTCCGGCTCAGGAAGCCCCGGTTATCATAAAATTCGCGTCGGACTTTAACACCCTGATTATCAAAATAATTGACATAATCCAATTGTTGTCGCCCGGCGTCCACAAAATGAACGTACATCAAATATTGACCATCGGTACCCAGGACGCGAAAATCCGTCGTATTTGGAACCTGAATCACCTTAAAGTGACAAACAGCTTGCCAATAGTGCATCCAATCATGATGGATTTTAGTCACTGCTTCAGGCATCGTCCCCTGAAAGAAATCATACAAACTAAAGCATTTTCCTTCCGCACCAAAGCGGGCCGCATGCTCATGTAAACGCGGATTATAAGTGACATAGACGCATCGAGCCTGATAACCAGTGGCGTCAAATAGCGCCAGTCGGTTCAACTGTGCCTTTTCAATTCCCGTCAATTTCAATCCTAAACCAGTACCCACAAAATAATACATCGCCTAGCCGTTCCCTTCTCAATCTGAAAAATCAACTCATCCTGTCACCGAGTTCAAAAACTTCGAGTACGCACGGACGATTGACCACTTCATCTGTTATATCTATACACTATCTTTACCCTACCATATTTTATGTTACTCGACCAAGATATGAACAGTTTTATTGACATACAAAAATCGCTAGTCGTGAACAACTACCGTATCAGCAGTGCCCGACTAGTGATTTTTCACCAGTTTCAATTAAATTGCTAGCCATACCTAGTGACGCTCAGCACGCTAGTTATTGTTTTCCTCAAATATAATTAAATCAATAATTAGTGTGTAATGAACATCCCAAGACAACTTAGATCTCTGAGACACGCCCACCATGAACTAAAACACCGTCATTTCTTAACATTTTTCAAAGCTTGACGGAATCCGAAACACTGAGAGCCCGTGCCACCGTCGCAATATCCTTCGGCGTTGTGCGACAACAGCCGCCGATAATGCGGGCCCCGGCGGCTAACCACTGGGGGACAAAGGATGCAAATTGATGACTCATATGAGTTGCTTGCCAAGTCTTCGTCACGGGATCATATTGATCACCAGAATTAGGATAAACGATCAACGGAACCGCTACAGCCGCCTTCAAAGTGGTTAACGCTGGTGCAATGTTTTCCAGCGTAGTGCAATTGACCCCCACAGCGACCACGTTCGGCTGGGCCGCCACCCACTTTGCGGCCACAGCTAATGACGTCCCATCACATAATGTCTGTGGATCCTTGATACTAAAGCTTACCCAGTATGGTTGTTGCGGCCAAGTGGTTGTGATTAGTTGTACCAAAGCCTGTACTTCGTCTAAACGTGGCATCGTTTCTAATGCAAGCACGTCCACCCCGGCGGCCGTGATCAACGCCAGGCGTTCGCGGTGAAAGTCTTGATAGGCACTCGGCGTTAACTGATATGCACCCGTGTACTCACTACCATCCGCTAAGTAAGCACCGTACGGGCCAATACTACCAGCAATCACAGCATCCGTGACATGACTAGCATCACACGCCGTATGAGCAATTGTCACCGCCTGTTGTATCAATTGACGCGCTTGTGCGGCAGCAATACCAGCCTGCTCAAATGCAGGGACGTTGGCCTGGTATGTATTAGTTGTCATGATTTTTGCGCCCGCATCCAGATAGCTCTGATGGACCGCTTGAATCGCATCCGGATGGTCCAACATTGCCGTGGCTGACCACAGTGCGCTATTGGTTGCCACGCCCCGTTTTTCTAATTCCGTAGCCATCGCACCGTCCGAGACGACCGGGCCCCGGTTCAATTGTTCAGTTAATGAAAGCATTGCAATAATTGCCTTCCTTTCTACTTATAAATTATGTTATTCTAATAGCATTGTTGATTTTCTAATCATAGTCTAATCATATTAATTCTGCAAGTAAGGAAGGCCGGTACATTATGTCAAAACAAACCCACCTCAGTCGCCAGATGGAATCACGGCACGTGCTGATGATTTCACTTGGTGGCGTGATTGGGACCGGATTATTTTTAAGTTCCGGTTACACGATTCATCAAGCGGGGCCAATTGGAACTCTGCTCGCCTATACCATTGGAGCCATCCTCGTCTATCTCGTCATGCTCTGTCTAGGTGAGCTGTCAGTTGCAATGCCCTACACCGGGGCGTTTCACGTCTATGCGAAAAAATATATTGGTCCCGGCACAGGCTTTACGGTTGCCATCCTATATTGGTTGACTTGGACGATTGCCCTCGGTTCAGAATTTACAGCAGCGGGGCTCATCATGCAAACGTGGTTTCCGCACATTGCGACCTGGATCTGGAGCCTCGTCTTTATGGTGGTCATCTTCACCGTTAACGCCCTCTCCGTACGCTGGTTTGCGGAAGCGGAATTCTGGTTTGCCAGTATCAAAGTCATCGCGATCATTGCTTTTATTGTGTTAGGCGGACTGGCAATGGTCGGTATCCTGCCACTTCACGGTCATACCAGTGCCCCGTTTCTGAGCAACTATACGCGTAACGGTTGGTTCCCCAATGGTTTTGGTGGCGTCTTTACAACTATGCTAACGGTCAACTTTGCCTTTTCTGGAACTGAGCTAATTGGAATTACAGCTGGTGAGACTAAGGATCCGGCCCACACCATTCCGACCGCAATCAAAACGACCCTCTGGCGCCTGATTATTTTCTTCATCGGTAGCATGTTCGTCATGGCCGCACTGATTCCTTACAAACAAGCAGGTGTGACGCAAAGTCCATTCGTGCTCGTCTTCAAAGCGATTGGGATTCCCTACGCCGCTGATTTAATGAATTTCGTCGTATTGACCGCCATTATGTCGGCCGCTAATTCTGGCCTCTACGCGTCTACCCGCATGCTGTGGTCACTTGCAAACGAGGGAACCATTCCAAAGGTTTTCAAACGAACCACGAAGCGCGATGTGCCGTTAGTCGCCCTAATTACTAGCATGCTGGGTGGCATTCTGGCCCTATTGTCGAGTGTCTATGCCGCCGGTTCGGTGTACCTGGTCTTAGTATCCATTTCAGGACTTGCCGTCGTCATTGTTTGGATGGCAATTGCCCTTTCGGAGATCAACTTCCGCAAAGCCTACCTGAAAAGTGGGCAGTCGCTTGATCAATTGACCTTTAAAACGCCCGGCTACCCGGTCGTCCCGTGGCTGGCCTTTATCTTAAGTGGGCTCTCTTGTATCTTGATTTGGTTTGACCCTAACCAGCGGATTGCCTTGTATTACACCATTCCCTTCGTGGCGATTTGCTATCTAGGCTACTATCTCAATCAACGTTATCGACGGACCCACGCCGCAAAGTAAGCCCATTAGTCAGCTCAACTCACCAAGTCCACCCAGTAATCGCCTTTTGATGTTGACGACCTAAAAACGAACATGGTCATGGCTTTTGCTGGCATTTCTGAATCTACTTTTAAAGTACGATCCAGCCGACGACACCGATTTTTGAACTGCAACAAAACCAAATATCAATTTCAGATCTCTTGCTAGCCCGGCCAGTTGCTAGCAAGAGATTTTATTTATTTCAGCAGTAAATTGATTATCACTAGATAATCGAATAAATAAACCATTAACCCCGTATACAAGCTGACGATTATGCTATGATTAATTTATCAAGAGCATTGGAGGGGTTTCTATGCACCCAGGATTATTACTCGTCAATTTAGGCTCCCCAGCATCCCCACGGACTAAGGATGTCAAAACATACTTACAAGAATTCTTAAGTGATCCAAGCGTCATCGAGATGCCAGCCGCACTCTGGCAACCGCTGTTGCGTGGTATTATCTTACCGACCCGTTCTTGGCGTTCGGCCACCTTTTATCAGGATAGTTGGCTCCCACAAGGCTCACCATTAATCGTCTACAGTCAAGCCATCTGCCAACAAGTACAAGCAGCATTACCCGATTGGGACGTCCGACTAGCAATGACGTACGGTCAACCCGATATCGGTGCGACCTTGAAAGCCATGGTTGCTGATGGGTGTGAAAAGCCAATTATTTTACCACTTTTTCCGCAATACACCCAGAGCACGCACGGCGGCATCCATCGTCAAGTTGAAGCAACTGGATTACCACACATCTTTATCGACAGTTTCTACGACCAACCGACCTATATTCACTTACTAGCAACCAAAGTCTGGCAAAGCTATCAGGCGCATCATTACGATGCGGTCATCTTCAGCTACCACAGCATTCCCACTGCAATGGTCCGCCATGGTGATCCCTATCAACGCGAATGCGAGGCAACGACCAAAGCTGTGTTGGCGGAGCGACCAGAATTACCAGCTGATAAGGTCATTACGGCGTATCAGTCCAAGTTCGGACCGATGCCGTGGTTGAAGCCTTACTTAAAAAATGAGCTCATGCAGTTGGTCGAACTTGGCAAACGCAACGTATTAGTAGTTACGCCATCCTTTGTCGTGGACTGCTTGGAAACCCTCGAGGAAGACTACGTTCAAAATTATCAAACCTTTCGGGCAAGCGGTGGTGATCGGTTTGACTTAGTACCACCGATGAATAAGGATACCGGCTTCAGCCAATTTCTGGCTGACCTCGCTATCCAAAAGCAGGAGGCGTCGAACCATGCAATCGCATCGTCATCAAAGTCTTGAAGAAATCAATCAGAGCGTCGCGGTTCCCGACGTTCATCAGACGGCCTTTTGGCGCAAATTTTTAGCCTATAGCGGTCCCGGTGCACTAGTGGCAGTCGGCTATATGGATCCCGGCAACTGGTTGACATCCCTAGCCGGTGGCGGTCAGTTTCAGTACCGGCTTTTAGCCGTGCTCGCATTAGCCATCATTGTCGCCATGTTCATGCAAGGCCTGGCAATCAGGCTAGGCGTTGTAGCCCGGCAAGACTTAGCACAAGCCATCGCTAGCAAGCTGCCCCGGCCCGTGCGTTACGCCGCGTGGATTTTAAACGAAGTCGCGATGATGGCGACTGATATGACGGGCGTAATTGGAACCGCAATCGCCTTAAAAATGTTATTCGGCTTACCACTACTTGCAGGAATTTTACTGACGATTGCGGACGTCTTAGTTGTCTTGTTGTTTTTGAGATTTGGCATTCGGCGTGTCGAAGTAATCGTCCTCGTCGCTATTTTGACCGTCGGCATTATTTTTGGTATCGAGGTGGGACGGGCCCACGTTCAATTTGGCAACGTGTTGCTCGGCTTAGTTCCAACACCATTGATCGTCAAAAATCATACCGCACTAGTCCTCAGTCTCGGAATCTTGGGCGCAACCATCATGCCACATAACTTATACTTACACTCATCGCTTGCACAAAGCCGGCGTTATGATTATCATAATCCAGCCCAAGTCACAGAAGCACTGCGCTTCGCCAATTGGGACTCAACAGTGCACTTGATTGCGGCTTTTCTCATCAACGCACTTTTGCTCGTCCTTGGTGGGACGCTTTTCTTCGGTCACACCAACGCGTTAGCGAGTCTGCAGGCCGTCTTCGATGGGTTAAAAAGTACCACCGTGGTTGGCGCCCTTGCTAGCCCGGTCATGAGCTGGTTATTTGCATTAGCCCTACTAATTACCGGCCTAATTTCATCCATCACTAGCACCTTAGCTGGTCAGATCGTCATGGAAGGTTATTTACACATCCGCTTACCGCTATGGCAACGCCGGCTGCTTACTCGCGCTGTCACGCTAATTCCGATTCTGATTATCGGTATGTTAGTCGGCTTTAGTGACACTGCCTTTGAAAACTTGATCATTTACGCGCAAGTGGCACTCAGCATCGCCCTCCCCTTTACCTTGTTGCCACTAGTTGCGCTGACAAATGACGCCAGCCTGATGAAGGCCCACGTTAATCGCCCGGCGGTAACGTGGGTGGGATATGGACTGACCGGAATTATTACGGTGTTGAATATTTATTTGGTGTATAGCTTGTTTTGAGATTATGCAATATATTGGCAATCTAATCCCCGTTATTTCAATAAGGACCCCATTCTGATAGATTCAAAATGAGGTCCTTATCTTTTACTTTGCTAAAAACTGACAGAACTTTTGAAGAAGACAGTTGCACAAACAATGCCAGTCAGTCATATTCAGCGATTCAGCAGTCCCGCTAAAGCACCAATCATGTTGGCCTGATTATGAAACTTAGCAGGCACAATCTCTGGCTTTGATAAAGTCGTTCCAATTACAGGATACTGTTGCAGCAGCGCCGCATACTGTTTACGGATCATGGGCACAACACTCGGTTGAGCACTGATGCCACCACCGATTGCGACGGTCATTACATCCAGTACTGCTTGAACGTTTAAGATAATTTGTGCGACCTCCATACCATAAGCTTCAAAGATGCGTTCAGCATCCGGGTTGCCGTCAGCTATCGCGGCAAACACCTGATGACCATCATGTCGATCAGGTAACTGTAATTGGTGCGCAATTGCCGTAATCATTTTCACTGCAGAACCCGTCTCACCCGTTATTTTGAAATTAGTTCCAGTCGTTGCGGCTAACATCAGACTCAACTCACCAGCTTGAAAATGACTACCTCGATAGAGCTGATTATTAATGATTAAGCCACCACCAACCCCAGTTCCAAGCACTAAGACTAAACCATTTTGGCAATATTGTAATGTTCCGCGCCATTTTTCGGCTAAAGCCGCCGCCTTACCATCATTTTCAACCGCTACTGGAACCTGATAATGGTTTTCCAAAGATTCCTGTAAGTTGCATTGATCCAGGTATGGTAGTGCGCCGCCATGGTGAATGATACCGCGTTGGGGGTCTACTTGACCCGGAACGCTGATTGCCATTCCCGCAAAGCGCCCTTGAAAGCGGTCGATAGTTGCTGTTAACTGGTGCCAAAAATCATGCTTATTTTTGGCAATTGGCACTGCATCAAGTGACTGCTGCAATTGACCATTCGCATCTATCAGTCCCGACTTGAGGCTAGTACCACCAATATCAAGACATAAATAATTATTAATCATGCGTACCACCCGTAATGTTAGCCTGCGCTTGATGAACATGTAGATAATGTCCGAGCGCATAGGCAGCTATAAGTAGAAAGGCAACGCCACTCAACATCATAACTCCCCGGGGCGTGCCATGACCAACTATATTAGCCAGCACATCCATAATGGTTGGTGAGACAAAGCAACCAATATTGACCAACACTAACACAATCGTCGTTGCCAAGTTCAAGGATGATTCCGGGGCCGCCCAGTCCAACCAATTGTATAAGTATGGGACACCGATACCAAAACCAAAGCCCAGAATCACAACCGCAACGAATAAAAAAACAATATTAGTTGCAACTGCAATCAGAATGAAGCCCACAGCAACTAGCAAAAAACCCAACGGGAAAATACGATCATGTAATCGTTTAAAGAAGAAGCCAAAACTAGCGCCCACTGGAATACTGACCAATGTTGATAATCCAGCAATCAAGGCAGCCGTACTACTGGTCCCCATACCGTTTGCGACGATCAAGCTTGGTAATTCATAAGAAAACGGCATGTAGAACATAAAGACTAAAAACATCAACACTGCAATTACCACGACTGGCATATTGATTTTTCGTGTGACTGTCGCTGCCTTTTTGGATTGGCTAGCTGCCTGTATAACTGGCCGTGGTAACGGCACAAACAATGTAAATAAAATCAACGCGGGAATAACGAGTAGGTAAATGGCAAAGGCGGCATGCCAACTGATCGTTACTAAATAACTAACTAAGAATGAGGCAATGGCGGCCCCAACACTTCCCATCACGTTCTGATAGCCAATCATTTGCGCCAACTCATTTTCATCACGCTTATAGAATTGTGGAATCAAACTAACAGCCAGTGAGTTGAATAGCCCAATCCCAGCACCGATTAGAAAACGGGAAACTAAGATTGCACTGTAGGCCGTGGCGTACATTGGAAAGGTCCCTGCCAATAGGGTGACAACCAGGCCAATAACAATGGTTAGTTTTTCATGACACCAGCGGACCATCAACGGACTGACAAGCAGCCCCCGCCACAATTCCAAAATTAGGAATCGTTGCAAGCGTCTGAACACCGGCCTGTTGAATTCCCGGGAAAGCATGGTACATCAACGGTAGCGCCGAAGAAATTTGCGGCGCCATCATCAAAAATAATGAAATTGATAATAATGAAACTTTAAACAATGGGACTGCTCCGAGTCAAGTAGACAGTTCAAATAATTAAAATAGCTATGCAGTTTTTAGAATGGCATGATTCCGAAATTCTTTCG
>NZ_JBMNVY010000001.1:341520-346360 GCF_049745435.1 Lactiplantibacillus sp. YT640 | reverse complement strand
AGCGTATTTGATTACGGTGATGACCAAAATATTGACCCCGGGTGAACATGATCAAATTACTGGTCAGTGAGCTAACTGTTACTTGTTATAAACTAAAGCCACTTCTGTATTAAGCGGTCATTTGAACGCTGATCAGAAGTGGCTTTAGTCGTTGCTACGCGTGTTCGTTTGTTAATCTGCTAGTATCGTCATTTTATTCAACAAACTAGTTTGTAACTGGCTGAGTGTGGTTNGCGGTCATTTGAACGCTGATCAGAAGTGGCTTTAGTCGTTGCTACGCGTGTTCGTTTGTTAATCTGCTAGTATCGTCATTTTATTCAACAAACTAGTTTGTAACTGGCTGAGTGTGGTTGTCATGTAGACCGGGTAAAGATCTGGGTTGACGAGCCGCTGGGTTGTTCGTGGGAGCTCGGCAAGTTTAGCCTGGGTCGTTGCCTGAATGGTTGTAACCGGAATTGACGTGGTGTTGGACAAATCTACCGGCGCGAGTAAGGGCCGGGCTTCAAAATGGGTGAGTCGCTGTTGGCGGTCGACACTGAGTGGGTCACTGTTGACGACGGTTAGGCTGGTCGCATCGACGATCGTCTCGGTAGCTAGTGCAATCAAGTCAGCAAAGGCCCGCTGAGTTCCTGGTTCGTACAGACGATAGACTTGCTTATCACCAGGAATCGTTAGTTTTTCGCGACTGGCACTGACCTTGATCTTGGGGGTGCTCTGACCATTGCTCTCAGTTGCCGCAAGCTTGTAGACGCCACTTAGAACCGGTGCGGACGCGCTAGTGATGAGCTTTTCACCGATACCAAAATTATCGATCGGTGCGCCTTCGTGCAACAGCGAAGTAATGATGTGTTCATCCAATGCGTTAGAAATAGTGATTTTGGCATTGGGAAAGCCAGCCGCGTCCAATTGTGTCCGGGCAGCTTGTGATAAAGTCGTGACGTCCCCCGAATCGATTCGAATACCGACGGGTTCATGCCCAGCTGCTCGTAGCTCCTTAAAGACCGTCACCGCGTTAGGGATCCCAGAGTTAAGCACATCATAAGTATCGACTAGTAGCGCACTATTGTCAGGATATTGTTCGGCCCACTTGCGAAACGCCGTTAGTTCATCCGGGAAGGCTTCAATCCAACTGTGGGCCATGGTACCAGCAACGGGAATATCAAACAGTTTCGCAGCGAGAACGTTTGAAGTACTATTGGCGCCACCAATAATGGCTGCCCGGGTGCCGTAAAGTGCGCTGTCCGGGCCTTGCGCACGGCGCGCACCGAATTCCATAATTGGACGTCCTGCCGCAGCATAACTCAGTCGACGAGCTTTAGTGGCAATCAGTGATTGGTGATTGACGATATTTAAGACGAGTGTTTCAAGTAATTGCGCTTGCTCAAGTGGTCCAGTAATTGTCAATAGTGGTTCACGAGGAAAGACCGGGGTTCCTTCTGGTAGTGCCTTAATTTGGCAAGTTAACTTAAAATTTGCCAGCATGGCTAAGAAGGATTCATCCCATAGGTTAAGTTGACGGAAGTAGTCGAGGTCACTGTTGGTAAAATGAAAATCTTGTAAAGCTTCGACAACTTGCTGGAGGCCGGCCGCAATGACAAAGCTACCATTGTCAGGAACCCGGCGATAAAAAAGGTCGAAGGTGGCGTTGGTCTGAGGTAAGTCGTGATGAAATCCATTTGCCATTGAGAGTTCGTATAAGTCGGTTAATAAAGATAAATTGCGCATTGCTAATCAATCCCGTTATTAAGATTTAGGTGTCTTGACACCTATGATAAATGAACTTAGTTTATCATAATTTAGTATTTGATGAAAGCTATTCTACTGGTTTTCTGGTAGAATGATTCTATTGAAAGAGTAAGAAGGGTGAGTCATGACAGGATCAGAACGGCGTGAACAAATTCGATCAAAATTATCGCAAACGCAGGTCCCCGTAAGTGCAACAACGCTAGCGAAGCAGTTTAACGTTAGTCGTCAGACCATTGTTGGGGATATTTCATTATTGAGGGCTCACGGAACGGCCATTGTTGCTACTCTTCAAGGGTATGAATTAGAAAAAGCGGATCAGCCAACTGCTGTCCTAGTTTGCCGTCATTTTCCAAACGAAGCGATGCAGGAAATGGCCTTGATCATTCACGCAGGGGGCATAATCAAGGATGTTGAAGTCGAACACCCATTGTATGGCCGGCTCCGGGGTGAATTAGAGATTCGCTCAGTTGGTGATGTTAATCTGTTTATGGGCCGGCTCAAGAAATTACAAGGCCATTTATTATCAGAATTAACAGATGGCGTCCATAGCCATACGGTTGCTTATCAGACCCCGGAACAATTAACAGCCATCAAGGCAGCTTTACGGGATGCGGGTTATTTGTATGAAAATTAATGTCAAGACATGGTTAATATTACATTGGTAATCAATTAATATTCGTTAGTTTTATTTACGCACGATGCTGGTGATTAACCAGGATAATGCCAGTAAAAAGATGTTTGGAGATCTAGTCGGATCTTCAAACATCTTTTTTGAATAGAATAACTATTTGCCGTTGCAAAAGCGCTAGTTGTTCATAACGATTGGTCGTGATGTTGATCGTAACATTGGCTGGTATAATTCCTAGGTATTATGTCGGTCGTTAATCAATAATTTGTTTATTGGCGGTTTTATGAGGGCTCGAAGTGATAGAAGCACGGTGGTGAGCCCGTTGAAAGTCGAAAGCAACGTTTTCCATCGCAATCGGGATTGTTAATTGCCTGATGATACGTGACTCATGGCTGTTCACTATGAATGGCCTGATTTAATGGCCGCAACAGCAGTAACGTATACCCAAGTAGTAGAATTCCGTTGATGATTAGTACGAGACCGCCATGAGTGGTACTTTGAAAGATTAAAGTGAACATAAGTGTTCCGATTGGCATGATTGAGCTATTGACTGTTGTTAATGTTGCAACGACTCGGCCTAGTAATTTAGTTGGCACGGTTTGCTGCAAGTAGACCTGAAAAGTTATATTAAGAATAACAAGCGCGAAAGCCAATATTCCCATGATAAAGCTACCAAGCAGGGCATATCCAGTTGGTGATTGGGACGTCATGAACAGAACACCTAATAGCAATATTTGGCTATCAAGAATAAGTACCGGAATAATTAATTTTAAAAAGAGACGTTTCTGACCGGTTGGCGGTAGCAAAGTTAAAAGTAGACTGCCAAGTAGCATACCAATTGCGCTCCCGGTTTCAAGCACGCCAATAGGACCATTACCTGTGTGAAGCTGATCTTTTAAGATGTACGGAATTCCAATCGTAACAGCAGTATATAAGAAGTTCAGAATAACACTCAACAGAATTGTAATTTTAATCATTGTTCGCGACCGCATGTAATTTAGACCAGAATGAAATTTTGCAAACTGACTGTGCGAAGTTACTGGGGCGTGTTGTGAATTAGCGAATTGATTAGTTGCGTGATAATGAAATTTCATTGTGAGCATAATGCCAAATGAGGCGAGTGTGGCAACAATCTCTAATATAACGAAGCCAGAAAAGCCGACTAAACTGTATAATCCAACGCCTAACGCTGGTGATAGAATCGAGGAAAGAGAAATTGCACTTTGGGTTGTCGAAATTGCATCGATAATTAGAAAAAGAACGATTGGAATGAGTTTTGCTGTTGCCGTAAATAAGTTGATACTAGCAGCGAATAAAATTAGTGCAAGCGTGCGGGCAGTCAGGCTACCAGTGAGAACGGTTTTGTGCGGATAAGTATCAATCAGATTGCCAATTGGGACAAGGCAAAGCAAGCCAACAATTGGACTGATAATCATGTTGATACCAAAGCTAATGGCAGAGTGTGTTTCATCGAGTAACATGAGTCCAAGGCCAAAAGTGAACATTTTACCGCTTAGTGAACTAATGAAATTACTTGCGGCAGCTTTGAAGATTTGCAAGCTAGATTGATGATTACTAATGTTGATGGTTAAATCAGGTTGTTTGATGGCCATGGCGAGTTCCTTTCGGTAGTATGAATTGATTAGAAATGAAAAACGGATAATCTAATATAATTTTAATGTTTTTAATTGAATTGTCAATTTTCGCTAGACAGCACCTAGTCATGATGAAACAGGTAGCCGGTAAGTATTTGTATAGTTGGTGAAGATTCTGAATATATCTGGAAGATTAAGCATGATTGCTCAAATGAAAGAGACAGATCTTTTTGGAAAAATAGTGGTTGCTGTCATATTTAAGCAGTCGCCCATTCGAATTTAATCACATCGGATTCGAATTATGGTTGATAGTTTGTAAGTCGATATTCAAATCCAGTGCCATTCAACAGTGTGCTTTTAAACTAGTTGCTGGTTTAATTTGATGGGCGACAAGGATAATCATGAAGGCTCGTCGGTTCAAGGTAAATGACAGTTGTTTTTTAGAGATTGCAGTGTGTTCAGCAAATTCGGTTTAGGTCACGTGGTAATAGGGCATAATTTGTTTAATGTATTAGTGGGAAATGTCGTTGGCGTTGCAGTGATAGCGACAGCATGATCATGATTAACGTGATTTATTCGAATAATGACCTCACTTTCTAATAGCAATTGAAGCCTACTGCGTTGGAATATTCCTGTCGAGTAAATAACCAACGTATTTGCTAAGGTAGCTTAAACATGGAGACTAATGAGGTCCGTGATTTGAGGGCAATTCATTATTATTAAGTTGATTTGCTCACGGCTCCAGCTTAATCGACTGGTGCTAGTATCTGTTGCCATCTGATTCGTAAATGACTTAATCTATGCAAATCTCAATACCAGTCAGCGTCTGAACAAAAAGTGGGCCGCCAGAATGATTATTCTGGCGGCCCAC